>NZ_ASZW01000018.1:20687-29557 GCF_000468215.1 Arthrobacter sp. CAL618
CCGCCGCTGGCCGAGTTCGGTGATGATCCGGTGTCCGAGAAGCCGGTTGTGGTCAAAGACGGCAGGTTCGGTCCGTACATCACCGACGGGGTCACAAACATCACCGTTCCGCGGTCGATGGCTATTGAGGAACTGACCCGCGAACTGGCGCTCGAGTTGTTGGCGGACAAGCGGGCCAAGGGGCCGGCTCCGAAAAAGACTGCCAGCCGCGCGCCCGCCAAGCGCAAGGTCGCTGCACGGAAGTAGGACCTGGTAGCGGGCCCCCGGGTCCGCTACCAGTTATAGGACGCCGTGGGGCGCGTCGTCAACGAAAGTATCGACGAGAATAATGGAATCATGCGTCTAGGCGTCTTGGATATCGGATCAAATACCGTGCATCTGCTGCTGGTGGATGCCCACGCCGGGGCACGCCCGGTGCCTTTCGCGTCCCACAAGCGGCCGCTCCAGCTGGTCGCTCACCTCGACAACGAGGGCGCGATCAGCGATCGCGGTCAACGCGAGCTGATCAGTTTCGTCAAGGAGGCACGACAGTTCGCGAGCCGACATGGCGCTGAGGACTTCCTCGCGTTCTGTACCTCAGCAATCCGAGAGTCCGCAAATGGTGAGGCCGTGCTGCAGCGGGTCAAAGCGGAAACCGCTGTGGCACTCCAGGAACTCACCGGTGATCAGGAAGCGGCAATGACCTTCCAGGCGGTTCGCCGCTGGTACGGCTGGAGCCCCGGGTCCATCCTCAACCTGGACATCGGCGGCGGGTCATTCGAAATGGCGATGGGCGAGGACGAACTGCCCGAGGTGGCGATCTCTGTGCCCCTGGGAGCTGGTCGCCTCACCCGCGACTGGCTCAACGAAGACCCGCCGACAGCCAAAAGCGTGAAGAACCTCCGCCGCTACATCCGCTCAACCATGAAGGACGCCGCGGCCGAATTCACGTCCCTCGGAGAACCGCAACTGGTGGCAGGCACCTCGAAAACGTTCAGGTCACTCGCCCGTCTGGCCGGTGCTGCCCCCTCGGCGGCCGGACCGTTCGTCCAGCGCGAACTGAGGCTGGAAGACCTGTCCCTATGGACCAAGAGACTGGCGGCCATGTCGGTGAAGGATCGGGTGAACCTCGACGGCGTCTCGGAGACCAGGGCGGCGCAGGTCCTCGCGGGCGCCCTGGTGGCCGAGGCGGCCCTGGAGGTGTTCAAGGTCAACAGCATCAAGATCTGCCCGTGGGCGCTGCGTGAGGGTCTGCTGCTGCGCAGGTTCGACACCCTGATGTTCGAGGCGCAGGAACCGATGCCCGCGGTCGGCGTCGGGCACGTCCAACTCAGTTCTGCCCTGCAGGACGAACCCTGGGCAGGGTGAGCGGTGCTGTGAATGAGGGGACCGCACCGGAGGGGAACGCTGGGGTGCGCGTGGCGCTGTCCAGCGCGTCAGTCTATCCATTGGCCGTCCATGAGGCCTTCGCGGTGTCCCACAACCTCGGATACGACGGCGTTGAGGTGATGGTCACCAACAACCATGTAAGTCAGAACCCCGACAAGCTCAGCGCACTCAGCCAGCAGTATGACCAGCCGATCGTCGCCATACACGCCCCAACCCTGCTGCTGACCCAGCAGGTGTGGGGCAAGGCCTGGACGAAGGTGGAAATGTCAGCGGCGATGGCGGCCGAGGTGGGTGCTGGGACCGTCGTGGTGCACCCGCCCTTCCGATGGCAGAGTGGCTACGCAGAAAACTTCGCCGAGGGCGTGCAGCGCATCACAGCCGAGTATGGTGTCACCGTTGCCGTGGAAAACATGTATCCGTGGCGGGTCCGTGGGCGTGAAGCTAAAGCGTATCTGCCGCACTGGAATCCGGTGCCGCAATCCTATGAGGCGATTACCTGGGACTTCTCGCACGCCGCAATCGCCGGGATGGACTCGTTGGAGGAGATGCGGACGCTCGGCGACCGGCTCTCGCATGTGCATCTGACCGACGGCACCACTAACGGTAGAGACGAACATTTGTTGCCCGGCCAAGGGACTCAACGCTGCGCCGAATCACTGGAATTTCTGGTCAATTCGGGTTTTTCCGGAGTGGTTGCGGTCGAAGTAAGCACGAGAAAAGCGAAAGGTGCCGACGAGCGGGACAAGTGGTTGGGGGAAACACTTGCATTTGCTCGACGGCACCTAGGTCAGGCCAAGGAAACCTGACGGTTCATCACTCGCACCTCTAGGAGGTGTTACCAACATTAGGCCCGCTAGTTGTGAGTTAGCCGGGAGGTGGCTGGTAACGGGGTGTGTGGATGGCGGATCCGGCAAAAGGTGTAAAGCAGCTTAACGGACGGTGCCGGTGAGCTGTCCAGGAAAGTGGGGGGCCAACCTGTGTCGCTCACCGGCACCTGAGGACCAGACCAAGGAAGTCCGGTCGTCATCTCTCGCACCTTTATGAGGTAATAACGAGTGTACTGATATTTCCCCGAAAAGGTGGTGTCGTTAGCTGGGATAACGCTGGGAATTTGTCCGTGGCAGGATGGCATCATGACCAACGTGACTGAACCAACGATTTCCTTCCTCGGCTGTGGCTCTATGAACGAGGCGATCCTCGGCGGCCTGCTCGCCGGGGGCATATCACCGGAGCTGGTGACGGCAACCGTCAGGAGTGCCGAACGTGCAGCTGAGCTGCGCCGTGTACATGGCATTACCGTGCTGGCGACGGCTGAAGACCCCGACGCCAACCGCACTGCAGCCGCGGGTGCCGACGTCGTCATCATGGGTGTCAAACCGGTCGGAACGATCGCCTTGGCTCAGGACATCGGGCCGGTGCTGCGGCCGACGACGACGGTCATCAGCGTCGCGGCGGCCATCTCCCTGGCGATGCTCGAAGCTGCGCTTCCCGAGGGGCAGCCGGTGATCCGTTCGATGCCCAACACACCATCCCGCCTGGGCAGGGGAGTGCTCTCCATCTCGGCTGGAACCCATGCGGACGCCTCACTGATGACGCAGGCACGGGACATTCTCGGCTCCGCGGGGACCGTCGTCGATATCCCTGAGGACCAGGTGGATGCGTTGTCAGCCGTCAGCGGCTCGGGTCCGGCCTATGTGTTCTACCTGGCGGAGGCTATGGCCGCAGCGGGTGTGGAACTGGGGCTCGACCCCGGGCTGGCGAAAATTCTGGCCACAGAAACGGTGGCCGGTGCCGGGTACATGCTGGCAGAGCGGGATGCGGACCCCACGGCCCTGCGGCGGGCCGTCACCAGCCCCAACGGCACTACCGAGCAGGCCATCGCGACCTTCGACCGGTTGGACCTACCGGTCATCATCGCCGCCGGGGCCCGGGCCGCCAGCAACCGTGCCCAGGCCATCACCGAGGAGTTGGACTCCTAGCAGGCCCGGGCCGGGCCTACGGGCGGGNCGGGCCGCGAACCGCTCCAGCAGGTCGACGTGGCCCGAAACGATCAACATATCCCGGCTGGTCACCTTGGTGTCTGGCCGGGCATAGGTGAAGTCCTCGCCGGGCGACTTCACGCCGACAACGGTGACACCGTACTTGGACCGCACCGCCGATTCGCCCAGCGTGAACCCCTGGGTCTCCTTCGGTGGATACATCTTGACGATCGCGAAGCCGTCGTCGAACTCGATGAAGTCAAGCATGCGCCCGCCGACCAGGTGCGCCGCACGCACACCGGCGTCGGCCTCGGGGTAGATGACGTGGTTAGCGCCGATTCGTTTGAGGATCTTGCCGTGCGCCGGAGTGATCGCCTTGACCCACAGGTGGTCGATACCGAGGTCCACGAGGTTGGCGGTGATCAGTACGCTCGATTCGATCGATGTGCCGACACCGACCACGGCGGCGGTGAACTCCTGCGCGCCGAGCTGACGGAGGGCGTCGATGTTGGTGGCGTCTGCCTCGACGACGTGGGTGAGCACCCCTGCCCACTTCTGGACAAGCTGGGTGTCGCGCTCAATCGCCAGAACCTCCCGGCCCTGCTTTACCAGCTGATCGGCCGTTGCGGAGCCGAAGCGGCCCAAGCCGATCACCAGAACCGGTGCGTTATGTGCTGGTCTCTCAGCCAATGATGGGCCTCTCTTCAGGGTAGTGGTACAGGGTGCTGCGCTGCCGGAGGGCCAGTGCAGATGCCAGGGTGATGGTTCCCATGCGGCCGGCAAACATCAGCGCGGATAGGACATACTTGCCTTCCGGCGGCAATTCAGCACTGAGGTTGGTGCTGAGCCCGCAGGTGGCGAACGCTGAGATCACTTCGAACAGCACACGGTTGAGGTCCTCCTCGGTCATCCACAGCAACACCCCCGTGGCAACAAGGACCAGGGTCGCGCCCATGAAGATCACTGAGATGGCCACCCGCATGACGCCTTCGGGAATCTTACGCCCGTAGGCCTTCACATCCGAGTTACCGCGTGCCTCGGCCACGATGGCGAGGAACATGACGGCGATCGTCGTGACCTTGATGCCGCCGGCGGTGGACGCGGACCCGCCACCCGCAAACATGAGCGCATCGGTCAGCAACATGGTGGCCGACCCCATTTCGGCCTGGTCCACCAGATTGAACCCGCCCGATCTGGTCATCACTGAGGCGAACAGGGCATGGATCACCTTGTCACCGTTGCTGAACCCGCCGATGGTCTGGCTGTTGGACCATTCCATTGCGCCCCACGCAATGGCCCCGGCTACCAGCAGGATCAGCGAGACGTTGACGGTCAGCTTGGTGTGCAGACTCCATTTACGGACCCTGAGACGATACTGGATGAGGACGAGGATGACGGGAAAGCCGAGGCTACCCAGAAACACGCCGATCATGAGGGGTATCAGAATGAAAAGATCGGTCTCGTACGGGACCAGACCATCCGAGTGTGGCGTGAACCCGGCGTTGTTAAAGGCGGAAATCGAATAGAACACCCCATGCCATACGGCGAGCCAGAACGGTTCTCCAAGCACCATGAACCGGGGGATCAGCATCAGGGCGAGCACAATCTCCACGACCACCGAGGTGGTGATGACGATGCGCAGCAGTGTTCCCACCTCGCCGAGGCGGCTGGCGTTGTTCATCGCGGACTGGGCCAGCAGCTTCCCACGCACTCCGAGTCGCTTGCTCACCATCAGCGCGAGCAGCGATGCGAGAGTGAGGGTGCCGAGGCCGCCGACGAAGATGGCGATCAGGATCACCAGTTGCCCGAAGAAGGACCAATAGGCTGCGGTGGAAACCACTGTCAGGCCGACCACGCATACAGCCGAAACCGCGGTGAACAGGGCGTCGTGCAGCGGAGCGGCGACACCGTCGCTGGAAGCGACCGGCAAACTGAGGAGGACGGTGAAGATGAGGATAACGCTGAAGAAGATGATCAGCGCGACGCGGGCGGGGGAGCTGTTGGCCACTCCATCGATGAAATCCCGGATGCGAGCCAGCACCCTCAGGTATACGCTCTGCTCTTCCTGCAGCCAGGATGGCTGTGATCTTGCCATTGCGCTCGCTTTGCCCCGGTTCCGCGGTCTCGACTTCGGATGGATCGCTCCAGATGTCCTCCGAGTAGTAAACCACTTTCATCGGGCCAGCGTGTCCATGCACCCACTAAATCCCGTAGCCTGTGAGTGATGAGTAGCGAATCCGCGGCGTTCCCCACCAGTGTTGTCTGGGACGAATCCATGCTGGCGTACAACTTTGGCCCCACGCATCCGATGAACCCACAGCGACTGGCTCTTACGGCGCGCCTCGCAACCGACCTGGGTCTGTTCGACCGGGATGGGGTGACGGTCGCTGAACCATTCGTGGCGACCGACGGGGAGTTGGGAACCGTTCACAGTTCCCACTACATCACCGCTGTGCGGACTGCTGATACCAATCCGGATCAGGCCGATCAGGCACTGGGTCTGGGAACGGCAGACAACCCGGCGTTCCCGGGAATGCACGATGCGAGCGCGCGTTTGGTCGGTGGGTCGCTGGCTGCCGCCGACGCTGTGTTGTCCGGGCGGACAGTGCATGCGGTGAATTTCGGCGGCGGCATGCACCACGCGAGCCGGTCGATGGCCAGTGGATTCTGCATCTACAACGACGCCGCCGCGGCGATCCAACGCCTGCTCGACGCTGGCACGCAGCGGGTCCTGTATATCGACGTTGACGCCCACCATGGGGACGGCACGCAGAACATTTTCTACGATGACGCACGTGTCATGACTATCTCCCTTCACGAAACGGGGATGAGCCTATTCCCCGGGACCGGGTTCGCCAATGAAACGGGCGGCGTAGGGGCGGAGGGCTATGCGGTGAACGTAGCGCTTCCGACTCTTGCCGGGGATGGTGGCCTGCTCCGGGCCTTCCACTCGGTGGTCCCGCCACTCGCCGAAGCTTTCCAGCCGGAGGTCATTCTGAGCCAGCACGGTTGTGACAGCCATGTGGACGACCCGCTGACCAATCTCAGGATCAGTATCGATGCGCAGCGCGAGATGGCAGTCAGCATCCGTGACCTCGCGTCCCGCATCTGTGAGGGACGGTGGATTGCCACGGGGGGAGGCGGATACAACGTCACCAGTGTCGTCCCCCGGGCATGGTCCACTCTGATTGCCGTTGCTGCCGGGGCGCCGATAGGGCCCAAGACCGCGGTCCCGGAATCGTGGCGTTCCTATGTGCTTGAGCACTACGGTGCCGAGGCGCCGCTGTTAATGGGTGACGGCGCCGACACCTGGTGGCGGTCCTGGGAAGTTGGCTACGACCCGAACGATGACCTTGACCGCACCGTGATGGCCACCCGTAAGGCGGTTTTCCCGCTCCACGGACTTGATCCATGGTTCGACTAGCACCGATTGCGTATATGTCGTTAGGGTAATGGAATGGTAATCGAGGATGTGTTCGCAGTCGTGGCTGAAGGTACCCGCCGCGAGATTCTCGGGTCGTTACGCGCCGGAGACAAAGCGGTCGGTGAGCTGGTGGTCGAGCTCGAGGTCAGCCAGCCCACGGTATCAAAGCACCTGAAAGTCCTGCGTGAAGCGGGCCTGGTCTCAATGCGTGCGCAGGGGCAGCGCCGCTTCTACTCCTTGAACCCGGCTCCGCTGCGCGAAATAGAGTTGTGGCTCGGATCGTTTGACCTTCCGGCCCAGCCACCGATAGCCCCTGAACTGGCGGTCGTTTCGCCTCGCCACTCGGGAGTCCTCGCAGCAGCCGTTGATCCAGCGGCCGATCCAGCCATCGACCCTGCCGGGCAGCAGGCCTTCGGCCGGACAGTCGGTCGTGCGGGCCAGCGGGCAGCCGACCTCTTCGCGCAGTTGCCGAAGCTGCGTCGACGCCGCGACTAACCGGTTGGTGGTGCGCCAGGATGATAGCCCGGCAGCACTTTCACTTTAGCCACAGCAGCCACTACAGTATGAGGCAGCGGTAAACCTTCGAATTGCAAGGCGGCACGCCGTGTGACTGCCAAGTGGTTAGTCTCAGATTGCACACGTTGGGGGTGCAGACCTCAGTGTAAGGAGCAATGTGGGATGGTAGACGCGAGCAATTTCTCAGACGTCAAATTTCTGACCGTCGCCGAAGTGGCCGACATGATGAGAGTTTCCAAGATGACCGTGTACCGCCTGGTTCACGCAGGCGAGATGCCGGCTGTGCGCTTTGGCCGTTCCTACCGGGTCCCAGAATCGGCTGTTGAACAGTTCGTTCGGGGTGCGGCGGTGGAGGGTCAGCCCGAAACCGGATAGCCCAACGGGGCCGGTCGGGGCCGCGGCTAATTAGCGGTACCCTGTTAAGGAGCGTTTTACGCGCTATCGGCTGTGCGCCTTAGGGCGAGAAGGCCGATCCGCGTAGGTAGTTGCGTTATTGTCAGCATCCGATCGTCGTGCCCACCCGGGCCGTGTATCGGAAACCGAAGATCAGTTTGTGAGGACTTTATGGGTTCAGTAATTAAGAAGCGCCGCAAGCGTATGGCCAAGAAGAAGCACCGCAAGCTGCTTCGCAAGACTCGTCACCAGCGTCGCAACAAAAAGTAAAGACAGTTTCATCGTTGGGCCTGCCATTTCTGTGGCGGGCCCAACGGCGTTAACGGGGTCTGGTCAGTTCCCGCGCATCCGGGTGAAGCCACGCCAGAGCCCGTACACGGCGCCCGCCCCGGTGGCTGCTTTGAGTCCAAGGGTCGCGGCCCGGCGGCCGCTGCGGAAATCGTAGATCGGCCAGTTGTTGTCCCGTGCATGATGCCGGAGCTTGCGGTCCGGGTTGATCGCCACCGGATGCCCCACGATAGTCAGGAGGGGAATGTCGTTGTAGGAGTCGCTGTACCCCCAGCACCGTTGCAGGTTCAGTCCCTCTTTCTCGGCGAGAGCACGCACTGCAACGGCTTTTGCAGGACCATGCAGGAACTCGCCCACCAGCTTCCCGGTATACAGACCGTCAGCGACCTCGCCAACAGTGCCGAGTGCGCCGGTGAGTCCGAGGCGGTTGGCGATCACGCTCGCCACTTCCACGGGAGTGCCGGTGACCAGCCATACCCGGCGACCCGATTTCAGGTGTTGCTCGGCCAAAGCGCGAGCGCCGGGCCAAATCTTGGACGCGATCATCTCGTCGTAGACTTCCTCGCCGAGCGCTTTGACGTCCTCGTGCGCGATCCCGATCGCGAAGGCCAGAGCCGCGTCGCGTACAGAGTTGATGTCGGTCATATTTTCGCCGCGCATCACGAACCGGAGCTGTTTCCAGGCCAAGCCGCTGGCGAACCTCAGGGTGAACGCTTTCCGCTGATACATTTTCCGGGCCACATGGAACAGACTCGCGCCCCGCATCATCGTGTTGTCGACGTCGAAAAAGGCGGCGTCCCCTCCCGGGCCGGGAAGGGTGGCGGCTACCCCTGGAACGGTACGCAGGGGCCCGGTACTGGCAGCGGACATAGTGTGAGTCTAAATCAATTGCGTCGCGGCGT
>NZ_ASZW01000018.1:29565-31508 GCF_000468215.1 Arthrobacter sp. CAL618
CCGAGCCGCACCGGATGAGGCGGTAGCTTGGATGACATGGTTTCTCCTCCCCGGCCGGAAATGCCGACAGACGGTGCGGTGAGCCCCGTCGTCGAGCTGTTGACCAAGCCCGATTGCCACCTGTGCGCTGCTGCGCGGGCGGTGGTTGCTGCGGTCTGCGTAGAGCTGGGAGTGCCCTGGCATGAATTGTCGACAGTCGATGCACCCGACCTGTTGGAGCGGTTCGCCGAGGAAATCCCTGTCCTGCTTATCGACGGGGTACAGCGAGATTTCTGGAAGATCGATGAGGCGCGCCTGCGGAGGCTGCTGACCCAGTGATCGACCGGGAAGCCAGCTTTGTGTCGCGGGCGGCGCACCCTAAGGTGAAGATACTCACGGTGTCGGCCGGTCCGGCGTCGTGCAGACCTGCCGTACNNNNGGCTGGCGGACAGCAGACGGAGTGATAGAGAGTGACGACGCCTGAACTACCAGAGCTACACCTGTCAGGGGCTGGCACTGCCGCACGGCAGATCCCGTCAGCGTCGCTGACGCGCCTGACCGTCTATCTGCGGGCACTCACCTCGTTGCTGGCGGAAGGCACCGAGCGGGTGTCCTCCGACCGGCTGGCTGAGGCGGCCGGCGTCAATTCGCCCATCCTGCGCAAAGACCTGTCCTATTTGGGGTCCTATGGCACCCGGGGTGTCGGCTACGACGTGCAATACCTGAACCGGCAGATCTCGGCGGCGCTCGGCCTGACGCTCGACTGGCGGGTCGCCATCATCGGCGCGGGCAACCTGGGGCGCGCACTGGCTGGCTACTCCGGTTTCGAATCCAGGGGATTCGAGATTGTTTCGCTGTTCGACGCCGACCAGTTGGTTGTTGGAGCGGAGGTGGGGTGGCTACGGGTGAGCCCAATCACCGACCTGGAACAGGTCCTGGAACGGACCCGGGCCAACATGGCGGTACTCGCGGTTCCCGCAGCAGTGGCACAGTCACTGTGCGACCGGTTGGTTGATGCAGGAATCACCAGCATCCTGAGCTTTGCGCCGGTAGTGCTGCAGGTGCCTGAAAGTGTCCAGCTCCGGAAGGTGGACATGGCCACCGAACTGCAGATTCTTGCCTACCACGCACAACGGGCGCAGGAACCGGACCTTGCTGCCGACGCCCGCACCCGTTCGGCGCAGTAGGTTGTGCAGGCGCTTTGAGCGCCTGGCGTGAGGGCCTAGAACTGGCCCGGAACGATCTGCTTCTGGAAGTACGGGCGGGCCGGCTTCAGGAAGGTCATGACGACGCCAGCAACGCCGAGCAGCGTGACGATGATGGTGAGAACGGTTTCCAGCGGACCCGGAGTCATGAGTTCCTGCCCCTGCAGCATCTCGTTACCTTCGAGCATCGAAGCGGACAGCAGTCCGAACAGGTAGGACAGGACGGAGAGGGCAGCCAACACGGTGGCCGTGATCCTGGCCCAGTTATGTCCCTTGCGGATGAAGATCGCGAGGAGAATGTAGACGCCCGTCAGCACCGTTGCAAACACCAGCACAAGCGCGGTGGCGACCCCGGCGCCCGCCCCGGACACGGGGGTAGTCATCACGCTCAGGATGCTGGCGAGGAAATTGAGCACGCCGGCGGCGATGATCAGCCAGAAGGCCCGCTCCACCTCTTTCGGCGCAGGGCCTTTCTCGGTGACCGACACCTGGCTCATATTCCCCGGGTAGCTGTAGCCGGAGGGTTGCGCATTCTGGTAGCCGTAAGGGGCGGGCTGTCCGTCGGTGGGGTTCTGTCCCACGGATGGCTGCTGTGCTCCCGCGTTATCGCGTGGTGGCAGGTCCTGGCCGGGATGGGGGTCATTGGGAGGTGTGCTCATTGCCGTTTCCTCTTCACTTGAGACTGGTTGATACAGACCCTGTGGGGCCACATAGCCAACCCTAGCGCGGAGCTTTGTGCAGCCGGGGGATTAAACAACA
>NZ_ASZW01000019.1:0-5753 GCF_000468215.1 Arthrobacter sp. CAL618
CCGTCGGAGGGTGTTGCTCTTTCTTTAGGTGCGGTTGCCTGTGTTGTGGTCCCGCTTCCGGCGAAGGATCAGCGCTAGTGCAATCATCGCGACGCCCAGGAACAGATGTAGCCAGTTGTCCGCATCATTCAGTGGGACGAAGTTAGCGGTGGAATCCTGATCAATGACCAGCCCGTAAATCCAGAGCACCAGGTAAATAACTCCTCCGACGAGGAGGTAGTTCTTGGCGTTCGAGTAGCTACGGGCAAGGACCAGGCCAGCGACGCCGAAAAGAAGGTGAACGATGTTGTGCAGGATCGACACCTGAAAAATGCCTAGCAACAACGCCTCAGATTCGGGTCCTGCCATGTCCATCTGATCGTGTTGGCTGGTGACCCCCGGAATGAACCCGAGAATGCCGACGAGTAGAAAAACGGCGCCCATGCCCATTGCGGCTTTCTGCATGGTTGTCTTCTCGCGGGTGCTGTCGAGCTGGTGATTGTGAGCGGTCATGACTTTCCTCCTAGAGAGAGATGCGTGCTTCCTAGCTTCGCTACCGGCCGTCCGCGCGACATCCTTCGCTGCCCCGGGCACCGGCCATCTATCGATGGATCGAATGGCGGCTAAATGGGCTGAGACTGAAGTGTGGGTAGGTGTGGCAGAAACGGCGCTGGGATGCGGAAACATATTCCGTAGCAGGGTCTGGGCCATCGAAACCTGAAATACGGATGGAACCTTGTGTTGGGTAATCTCAAGTGCTGGCGTGGTCCCTGAAATCTACGTTCGGTGAACGTCTCTGGGAACCACCACCGGTACTCAATGTAAGCATGCTTATGATATGAACACAAGAGGTGTTGCGGGCGGCTCGTACTGGGTTCACATGAGGTGTCTCGATTGCTCAATCCGGGATACCTTTGCCCGGCGTTGCTGAGTGCCTCACGCCCGTTCACTGTGCTGCACGAGGCGAGGTCGAAGACCTGGGCCAGCTGGGTTTGTTATCAACAGTGCTGGCCAGCCCTGGATAGCAGAAACCGGTGGACTGACACCTTCGCGCGCGTTACTGTTGGGGTGTTGCCCCGGACCCCGGCACGCCTGCATGGACTATGTGGACATCTACTAGTGTTGGGTTAGATCATGGCGATTTCTAAAGGGCTGTCCGCCGGGCAAGAGGTTAGACACCTAGCGCCGGAATTGGGGCTGAGCGCACTCATCCAGGTCAATACCGACCTGAACTTTGCGACCGTGGTCGTCCGCGGATCACTGACGCAGACTAATAGTGATGCCCTGATCCGAATGGTTGTGAGCACGAGCTATCTGGCACCGGATCTCAGCATGAGTATCGATCTCAGCGGGGCGCGGTCTGTCGATCCGGAGGCCGTGAAAAGGCTCGGTAACTATCCTGCGTGGTCGGTCATCGAGCCTCCCCCGCAGCCCGCCAGGGAGGTTGGGCCGGACTCGAGAGCAGACCACCTGTCTGCGGGTTCAAACTGGCAAGCCACCTACCCGGCATCGCCTGGTCTCAGTGCCGCTTCCGAACCAGCGCCAGACCCGTTGGCAGGAGTGGGTGCCAGCAGTGAGCCTTCGGCCCCGAGCCGGCTTGCACCCGAGGAACAGTTCCCCGAGGACTTAACCGATTTAGACACTCTCCAGGTAGAAGTCCTCAACAGCAGAACGGGTCGTCAACTTGATATGGAATATGTCCGCGATACCGAGCCGGACCCCGAAACAAGTACGCGCCTGGAGGAGCTGACTGAGGAACTTGACCGTAGGGACCAGCAATCCAGCGATCCTAAAGCGTGAGAGAACCACTGACGATTTTGCGTGCCGTGTCTTGCAATCCAAGGTGGTGTGAACGCGAGTATCGGCGGATCATGTTGAAGGCCTCATCCAAGTCCACGTTCTTGGTTTGAGAGATCACCCCCTTCGCCTGTTCAACGAGGACCCGGCCGGTTAGCGCACGTTGTAGTTGATCGTTGATTAGTGTGCCTTCACGGATGGTGCGCTCGTGGAGTAAGCCGATGGTCGCTACGTCTGCCAACGCCTGGCCAATGGCTGAGTCCTCCGCAGTCAGGGCACCGACATCCCGGCCGAACAATCCCATAGCGCCGATGGTTCGATCACGCACCCGTAGCGGGACCGCGTGTATTGAGCGAAACCCCTGGCTAAGTGCCGCGGCCTGGAATTCGGGCCAGCGTGGGCCCATGGAATCGATGCTGTCGATGGTTATCGCCACGCCTGTTTTGAAACATTCGACGCATGGACCGGCACCGGCCTGAAGCTGAAGCATTTCCACGAGCCTGCTTTCCTCATTGGTAGAGGCGACCACTTGCAGCTCTCCGTGTGGATCGGCCAACAATAGGCCAACGGCAGCGGCATCGAGCAGGCTGACTGTCTCCTCAACGAGGGTTTGCAGAAGATCCAGGACGTGATAGTCGGCGACGAGTGTCTCTGCCAGTTTCACAAACGCGGCGCTGACCTGTTCCGAACGCGATGTGGTCACGATGCGCCCACTCTACTCCAGCACATGCTGATCGTTCCTTTCGTCGGGCGGGGAGAAATCCAGTTCACGGGCAACCACAGTTCGAGCGATTTCCGCTAGCGTGCTGCCGTTGGCGAACGCATGAGCGCGTAGAAGCAGCAGTGCATCGGCTGCGGACAGGGCTGCCTGGGCGAGAACCATACCGGTGGCTTGATGGATTTCCCGCCGAGATATTAGGGAACTTCCTGGAACGGATCCGTTATGGTCAACAGCGTTGTCATTCAGTAACTGGCGCAAGACCGTCCACGACGTGTTTTCTGCGAGCGATGACGCAGTCATTAGATCGGAACGACTCAGGGTCCAAGGTGACGTTCTATACAGCTCCACCACACCAACATTGATTGCCCCGATGGTCAGCGGGAAAACAAACATCGCCGCAACGCCCGTCTCGGCGACAGCCTTCCCAAAGACCGGCCATAAATGCTGATCCCCGAACCGTAGATCAGGTAGAAGCACCGGAAGGCGGGTGCGAAGAGCCTCCCACCGAGGACCTTCTCCGAGATCGAATTGCAGTTCGTCTAATCTCGCCGCTACCGCGTCACTGGCATGAAGTAAGGTCTCGTGCATGGATCCGCCGAACACCGAGATTGATGCACCCGTAACGGGCAACAGCTCAAGATAGGGTATGCACAGCTCAGCATTATCCGAGCCCAGCGCCGGATATAGCTCAGGCATGACTCCTCCGGGGCAACGCATCTTGGCTTGGTGGGGTGACCAGAGACAGCAGTCTTATCCCTCCAATTCGCTCTCAGTTTTACGACCTGACTTAACCATAGACCTGTTGCTGCCCGAGATGCCCGGCCTGTTTTCCAGTGCCTGACCAATAGAACTCTTGGTCGCGATCAGGGCCTTTGACTGTTTGCCTATCTACCTACCTCTTGGCCTCACGCGAATCAGGCTATAGCGTTTGATTGAGGCTGATTTCAAGTCCTTGGAGGAGGATGTCCATTCCTTGATCGAGTTCGGCTTTGCCGTCGTAGTCCGCCAGTAAGGGGGCTAGAGTGCGCAATTGCGGAAAGTCTTTCTTGGCAAGCCGTTGCAGTCCAAGCCTTAACACTTCTTCGTCCTCGTCGGCGTCGACGACAAATTCCTCGAGCTCGTTGATGATGTGCCCGAAGAGGAAGCCGTAGTAGGCGCGGTATACGTGCAAGGCCCCGCGCGAGTCGAAGCCGGCCTTCATGAGTAGGGCCAGGAGCTGTTCGATGGGGCGAAGCGCGCCGGGAGGGCGCAAGCCCAGGGGGGTGGATAGCGGTCGGGTGACCAAGAGGGGGACAACGTTCGGGTGTCTTAGGACCAGGTTGCGGAAGTCGTGGGCAGTTGCGC
Organism: Arthrobacter sp. CAL618; assembly: GCF_000468215.1. NCBI lineage: Bacteria > Bacillati > Actinomycetota > Actinomycetes > Micrococcales > Micrococcaceae > Arthrobacter > Arthrobacter sp. CAL618. The sequence continues at coordinate 3,842 of NZ_ASZW01000019.1, forward strand.
GAAGTTGATCCTGCCACTCGTCGACGGGTGGAATGACCAGTTGGTCCCAGATGATTTCAGTCAATCCATCAAGTAGTGCCTCACGGTTTTTCGCATACCGGTACAGCGCCATCGGATCCTTGCCCAGTTTCTGGCCGAGCTTCCTCATCGAGAGCGCGTCAAGACCCTCGTCGTCGACCAGTTCCAGAGCACCCGCCAGCATCGTGGCCCTGGTCAGGCGACTCTTAACCGAGGTCATCGAGCAACCAAGTTCCGGAAGGCCTGATCAGCGATCAGACTCTTATTGCCTGTGCGAACCGTCATCAAACATCCTTTTATAAGTAGGCTTGCTTTTATTTTGTTCTACACCGTAGTATCTACACCGTAGCCGATCTTGCCTAGAAAACCGCAGATCACAAGCTACTTCCAATCTAATCGCCTTCTTCTATGAGCGCGGTCTCAGCCAACCCTATGGCCACAAAACACTAAGGAGACAAAACCATGTCCAATATCAACAGCGGCAACACCAACGGTGCCTCGACTGCAACCCAGAGCGACCACAAAGGCAGCGTTGACGCTCGTCGGAGCACCGAGACCAAGGCTGCAACGAAGACCACCGAGTTTTTTATCTACATCGCAATGGTCATTGCCACAATCATCACGGCAGTTGTTGTCGGAGATGGCGATAACGAAGATGGCATCGATATGTTTGACGCTCGTCAGGGCATGGAGTTCATCACCTACCTGACAATTGCCTACATGATTGCACGCGGCCTGGCGAAGTCAGGAAGCCGCGAACGTTACGACGCGTAACCTTTTATCCGTGGCAGGGAAGCCAGGCATCCCTGCCACGGGCAGCGTCATGTCACCTGTCGTTGCTGCGCGACTCAACCACGACACACCCCCACATCCCGAGAATTATTGAGCGATTGGAACCATCGCCATTTCCACGTATCCGGTGACCTTCATTGACTGACCGCGAATTAATAGCCTGCCGGGTGAAGTCGGCTATCTTGTCGGATTCGGGTCCGGGCACGCCAACTTTTGTCATGGTGCACGGAATTGGGATGTCGCACCGCTACTTTGACCGGCTGCAGACGGAACTTTCCAAACACGGGCATACGTATGTCCTGGACCTGCCAGGTTTCGGCGGAACCCAAAAGCCTACGAAACAGTTACAAGTCAGCGAATATGCCTCAGCCATTGCTACCGCGCTGGACTCGGCAGGAGTCAGTTCCTGTGTACTCATTGGTCACTCAATGGGCGCTCAATTCGTGACAGAACTGGCCATCCAACGCCCTGGCATGGTCTCGGAATTGGTCTTGATCGGGCCGGTCACCGACGCGGCTCGCCGGTCGGTGCTCTGGCATTCACTGACTCTGGCCCTGGACAGCCTCAAAGAGCGGCCCATGACGAACGCGCTGGTACTCACCGACTACGCCCGTTGCGGCCTGCCCTGGTACTTCACCGAACTTCCGGTGATGCTCCGGTACCGCCTCCACGAGCGTCTCCGGATGGCAACCCAGCGCGTACTCATCATCCGTGGCAGCCAAGACCCTGTATCCAGACGCTCATGGTGCCTGCGTCTCGTGGACTCTGCCAAAGACGGGAACCTCGTCGAAATTCCCGGTCAACCGCACGTCACCCACCGTGGCGGTGCGCGTGAGGTGGCGTCCGCCATTCTCACCTTCCTCCACCAGCCCGGGCCGGCTTCGTTCCAATCCGGGCACCCGTCCGTACCCGACCCACTGCGCCAGCGAACGATTTTCTCGCGCGATCACACCATGCACAGCGGGGGAAATGACGGATCAGCCAGCTCTGCCGTCACTGCGTTCCACAGTATTAAAGTGGGAGACAAACAGTGCCGCGCATACCTTGTAAAACGTACAGAGTCCGACACGCATGACGCTGCCAGCAACAGGGGAGCGTCGCG
>NZ_ASZW01000019.1:5763-47589 GCF_000468215.1 Arthrobacter sp. CAL618
GGGTATTCGTCTTCATTCACGGTATCGGCATGTCCCACCGCTATTTCAGGCGGCTTGCCGCAACTCTGGCCGTTCACGGCGATAGCTATCTCATTGATCTTCCCGGCTACGGCTGGACTCATCGACCAGCGGACAAGCTCACAAACCCAGACAGCGCGACGCTGATCGGCTCCCTTCTGGATGAAATCGGTGGAGGACCATACGTGGTGGTCGGCCACTCCATGGGAGTACAAAGCGCAACTGAGCTGGCCATTGAACGCCCAGATCTGGTGAGTACCCTGATTCTGATTGGGGCAGCGATAGACGTGAAACAGCGGACGGTGCTCCGGCAGGCGCCACGGCTGATGTTCAATTCGATGCTGGAAAAGCCATTGCTGAACGGTTCACAGTTCTTGGACGTCCTTCGGTGCGGGCCTCGTTGGTACGTTACAGAGCTCGCGGTAGCCATGGCCTACAAGCTTGAAGAACGCTTGCCCTTGGCGGAACAACCGGTATTGATCATGCGCGGCACCCGGGATCCAATAGCTGGCTTCCGCTGGTCCCGATCTCTGACGGACTCTGCCCAGAACGGCGAGCTCATCGAGATCAGCGGTAGCCCACATGCCGTGCACCACAGCAACCCCGCAGTTGTCGCGGCCCGAATGATTGACTTCCTTGGGCGGACCGAACCACACGTTCAACGCTGGCTGGTGAACCCCCACCGACGCTGATCAAGTCCCGCACATGAGCACTTCCGGTGTTCTGTGTAACGCCACGTCCGGGCAGACCCCCCATGCTCCGCCCGAACGTGGCGNGGGACTCGTCGAGAAATTGGCAAGTGGAGGTCCCCTGGGCATTCTGGCACCCAGGGGAAGGCTTCTTCTGGGTTGCTTGCGGCTAAAGAACATCGAGGCTGTGCTTCAGCGCGGGACAGGTAGGGAGATGAGCGGGCATCGTGATCCGGAGTTGGGGATCTGCCGCGACGGTCCCCGTAAGCGAGTAGGCCTCCAGCGAATGCAATGCTTCGGTGTCGATGTGCCGTGCGTGCGAGAGGTCAATCTGAACCGCGAGACTTCCTGATAAGCCTTGAGCGCGGATGATTAGGGGGAGAAGCGCCTTACAGCCTTGAGGCGTCAGACAACCGGTAATCTGAACGGTCGCGCTGGCATGATCGATATCCAGCTTGATAATGACTCGCAATTTATGTTCCACGCATGGCTCCACAAGTTGATCTTCTTGCGGCCAGCTACTGGACCTAAGGGACAGCGTAGACGCAAATACGCCAGGGCGGTAGCCCCGAGCGCTGCAAAGTGCGCAGAAGTAGCCCACGCGTCTCTCCACGAGTTGAGGTCCAATCGTGGTACTGACGGAGCTTCGGACGATCTGTGGACTGGATTCACATAACGCGGGATACTGGGATATGGCGGAAAGCAGTACCGCACCGAACAGACTCATTGGAGCTATCCCCAGCAATGTCGCTTTCGAAGACATGGCCGAGCAGATGAGTGAGTTCGCTCGTGTGCTGCAAGCCGAAGACGATGTGGAATCCCTCCTCGCGCATATGGTCAAGGCAGCCATCGACCTGGTGCCGGGCACCGATGATGCCTCGATCAGTCTGATAACGGGACGACGGGGCGTAGAGTCCCGCGCACCGTCGAGCGATCTCCCCCGACAGGTTGATGCTCTGCAGACCCGGGTCGGTCAGGGTCCTTGCCTTGATGCGGTATTCGAACACCGCACCGTCAGTGTTCCGGATATGGCTCACGAAGACCGCTGGCCTCGTTTTGCTGAGGGGGCGATGAACCTCGGTGCTGCGAGTATGCTCGCTTTTCAGCTTTACGTGGAAGGGGACAACCTTGGGGCGATGAACCTCTATAGCCGGCACACCAACGCATTCAATGCCGAATCGGAGGAAATTGGACTCTTGATTGCCGCTCACGCGTCGGTGGCTTTTGCGGAGAGCAAAAAAATGGATCAGATGCATGATGCTCTTGCCAGCCGGGACACGATCGGTCAGGCTAAGGGGATTTTGATGGAGCGGTACGGAATCACTGGGAATCAAGCATTCATTCTGCTTGTGCGTTCGAGCTCGAATACCAATACCAAACTTGCCACAATTGCTGAATACCTCACGGGTACTGGAGAACTTCCACGCCGCAGTCGATGAGCTGGGTGATCGGCGGGCTCGTAGGGAAGATTGGGGGATTCACCTGGGCCGAGAACAGGCTTCATCAGCGGACGATGATGGTTGTCCCCTGGGCATAATGCAAGACCGCGTGCACGGTGGACCCGAGGCGAACGGTGAGGGTGTTGCGTCCTTTGGCGCCGACAACAACGCAGGAGGCCTTTTGTGCATGTAGAACGATATTCCTCGGCACAGTGGGTCCGTCCAACGAGTCTTCCACGATGGTGACATCGACGTCATCGTCCAGCAGATCGAGAGCCTGCTGGACGACTGGATCGTTCTTTGATTCTGAAACCGGTGGTCGCGTGATGGCGTATCGGCTGTAGGGACGAATATGCAGTAGACGTAAGGAGGTGTGGCGCGCTTTCGCCATATCCGCGGCAAACAGAAGGGCCTTGTCGCTTTGGGGCGAGCCGTCAATGGCGACGAGGATGCCCCTTTTTGCCAGTCGTTCTTTTCGTACGACGGCAACGGGGCAGGAGGCACAGGATGCCAGGTGGAGACTGACTGATCCGATGAGCAAGCCTTTGAAACCGCCCAGTCCTCTGGACCCGGTGACAAGCAGAGAAGCGTCCGTGGAAGCTTTCGTGAGGACCTCGGAGGGGTGTCCAACAATCAGATGAGCGCTTGTGTTGACGTCTGGCTCGGCCTGTTTCGCGAGTTCCAACCCTTTGGCAGCAGTTCTTTCTGCTGCCCGCCGGGCATTGTCGGAGGCGTCGATGATCGAGCCAGGTCCGCCTGAATGAGACATTCCCATCCAGCAGTGCACGACGACGAGGGGCAGCCCTGTCGCAGCGGCGTGGTGCGCAGCCCACAAAACTGCCCGTTCTGATGTGTCAGATCCGTCGTAGCCGACGAGAATCGGGTGCTCAGGCGCCTCGTGGGTACTCACGCTGGCCCCCCACTGTGAGTTGGGCCAGTAGACTCCGGGCGAGGAATCATAGCTCTTTTCGCATGGGGTGGGATCAAAGTCGCGTTCACGATCAGTCCTTGACTGGTTGAGGGTCTCCTCCTTAGATCATGCCCTGGCTGAATTCGGGCAGGTAGAGCCTAAGGACCCCTTCTGGAAGGCCTTTACGGCACACAGGAGCTCCCGCTGTCCTGTTGCAGTCAGTTGCTGCACTCGGTCCGAAAGTCCCTTGTCGGATAGCCAGTGTCCGAGAAGACTGAGCCTATGCCAGCCCAGTTCGCGGCATCCGCGCCGAGCTCAGTGACGCCGCCCTCATGGCACGCGTTGAATCCTTCCGAGGTCTTCTCGGTTTTGTCAACGGGCCCGCAGGGGCTCAGCGGTTCCGAGGCTACCCGCCGACTGGCTGACCTGGGCCCGAATGAGCTGAGCTTCGCGAAGGTGAGCCCCTGGTGGCGGGTACTTTTTCGCCAGTTCATCAGCCCGCTGATTGGTATTCTGCTGGTGGCGGCTGTGGTGACCCTGGTTCAGCAGCACTGGGTGGACGCAGGCGCGATCGTCCTCATCCTGTGTATCAATGCGGCCCTGGGCTTTTTTCAGGAACGCAAGGCGGAGGAGGCCGTGCGTGCACTCCAATCGTTGGCCAGCCCGACGTGCCGGGTACTGCGGGACGGCTCAGAACAGGTAATCCCGGGGCGAGACGTCGTCCGCGGGGAAGTGGTGCTGCTGGAGAGCGGCGAACGGGTGTCGGCTGACCTGCGGCTTTTCGAAGCCAACGGACTGCAGGTGGATGAGTCGATGCTGACGGGGGAGTCGTTCGCCGCGTCCAAGCATACCGCTGCCTTGCCAGCAGACGTCAGCGACGCCGACAAAACGAACGTGGCATTTAGTGGCACATTTGTTGGGAATGGCAGAGGCAAAGGCGTCGTGATTGCGACCGGGGCCAGCACTGCCCTGGGAGAGATCAACGCCCTCGTCCAGGGCCCAACCGGGAAATCACCGCTACAGCTGCTCACCCACAGCCTGGAGCGTCGGATCGGCCTGATTGTCCTCGCCGCGATTGTCTTCATCTTCATCGCCGGGCTGGTGCTAGGCAACGACGTCTCTACGATGTTCCGCACCGCTGTCGGACTGGCGGTTGCCAGCATTCCCGAGTCACTGCCGATCGTCCTGACGGTGGCGCTGAGCCTTGGGGTGTCACGGATGGCCCGGCGGAACGCGATTGTGCGCACTCTGCCTGCCGTTGAGACGTTAGGGTCCACCAATGTCATTGGTTCGGACAAGACCGGGACGCTCACCGAGAACCGGCTGACCGTGGAGAGGATCTGGACGAGTGACGGGACCGTGGATGTTTCCGCTGGGGACGACGGCGGATCAACGGACTCGCCCCTGGTGCGTGCCGTCCTGCGCGCCGGTGCACTGACCAATGAGGCGACACTCTCCGCCGAAGACGATGACCTTGAATATTCAGGCGACGCGGTCGACGCGGCAATGGCCCTGACCGCCGTCGTCCGCGCCGCGATCAGTGAAGCGGAGCGCACAGCCGAACCGGCTGCCCATCAACCCTATGAACCTCACCTGCGCTATTCGCAGACCGTTCAGCAGGATGCCGCCGGGCGCCGGACACTGTACGTGAAGGGATCTCCGGAGGCAGTACTGGCTGGGGCAGTTGTTCTGGCGGTACCCGGCGGAACCGTTCCTCTCGACGAGGCGCAGGTCCACGCGGCCAACGAGGCGATGGGCAGGGACGGGCTGCGTGTCATTGCCACTGGGTCCAGAATCCTCGCCGATAGCGAGGAACTGCCTTCACCTCTGCCGCCGCCCTCCGGTCTGACGTTTCTGGGGATGGAAGGAATGACTGATCCTCCGCGGGCCGGAGTAGCCGACGCCATTGTGAAATGCAGACGGGCCGGGATCAAAGTCATGATGATCACCGGGGACCATCCCGTGACGGCGACGGCCATCGCCGGCCGGCTGGGCCTCTCGACGGACAAACCCGCACTCACTGGCGCGGAAATGGCGGACCTGGATGATCAGATGCTCGCCGCCCGGATACTACAGACGTCCGTTGCGGCACGGGTGTCCCCGGTGGAGAAGCTCCGGATCGTGCGCGCGCTGCAGGCCAACGGCAAGGTCGTCGCTGTCACCGGCGACGGCGTCAACGATGCCCCGGCTCTCAAGGCGGCTGCGATCGGCGTCGCGATGGGTAAGTCCGGAACCGACGTCGCCCGCGAATCCTCCGATGTCGTACTGACCGACGACAACTTCGTCACCATCGTGCACGCCGTAGAAGAGGGGCGGGTCACGTTCTCCGCGGTCCGGAAGACCACTTTCTTCCTGCTCTCCACTGGTACGGCCGCCCTGGTTGCCGTAACCTTGAGCGTTTTCGCCGAGGTGCCCCTGCTGTTCCTGCCGGTCCAGATGCTGTGGATGAACGTGGTGACCAATGGCGCCCAGGACATCGCCCTGACCTTCGAACCGGCTGAAGGTGATGAGCTCACCCGCCCGCCCCGCGAGCCGTCCGAGGGCATCCTTTCGCGCACCCTGTGGTTCCGGGCGGGGATCACCGGCTGCTGGATGGCGCTGGCCGTGACCCTGACTTTCATTGTGGCTCTCCACAACGGGTACACGGAAACCCATGCCCGGACCTTCGCGCTGACGATGTTCGTGGTGCTTACCTTCTTTCAGGTCCACAGTTCGCGGGCCGAAAACAAGTCCTTCTTCCAGCTCCGGCTGCTGGCGAACAAACCTCTGCTCTTCACCTCTCTGGCGGCCCAGACATTGCACTGGGCCGTGCAAACCTGGCCGGTCTCCGCGGACTTACTCGGGCTCACGCCGCTGCGTCCGTGGGAATGGCTCCTTTGCATCGGCATCGGCTCAACGGTGCTGATTATTGTGGAGGCGGAAAAGGGCGTCCGGCGCTGGGCGCACCGCCACGACACGCCACCGGCATGATTAGAACCCCGCCCCACGGCGAGGCGGCCCGCAACAATATCCGCCCGCCCCGCGACAGAGGCAAAAAACCTATAGCGAAACCAAACGGCAACAACAGGCTCAGCGCGCCGCGCCGGACAAACTGATTGGCCAAATTCTTGCCCACCGGAAAGATGCTCAGATCCAGCCCATACAGGAACAAGACAACCCCAACAGTGACGATGAATAACCCGGCCAACAAAACCCCGGGTTCATCAGCCACGGAACGGAAAACAAAAACCTGAAACACCACAACGACGACGACGATCGGCAGAAGATTCCTCAGGGCTTTGAGGAACTCACCTTTAAATCGGCTGAAGTGCTCCATCGGGTCTCTCCCGGCGACAGTCTTGCGTCCGCTTTGACCTTTCAGTCTGCCGGGCCTCCGAGACAACGTCCACCCCAAGGCAGAAGGAAGACCATAACTGACTCCCGGGTCGCGTAGCCGAAGTCAGTGAGCATGCCGTGTGTTCCTAGGGCTCGCGAGGCCAGGAACACGTGGTCGGTAGCTGGCTCCAGGTCGGCGTTACCTCCCGCACAGCGCTAAGGACGTGGCACGGGACCCAGCGAGACAATCGCTCACGGTTCCATTCCCAGGCCGCTCAAGCTGCGCTATTCGGCCAGTTGCTGGGGCGTAGCCTTGGTTCAGCTAGTAGATGGGATGAATGGGGATGCGGGTGTGGGGTTTGATTGAAGGGTTTCGGGAGGGATTACCGGCATGACGACAACTGATGGAACTAGAGCGGCAGGTCCGTTGTGGAAACGGGTGAGCGCCGATTTGTTGACCGAGCTCCAACGTGGCACGTTCGATGCCCGGTTCCCGGGCGAGCTTGAGTTGGCGCAACGATACGGGGTCAGCCGCGGAACGATCAGGGCAGCGTTGAGGCCCTTGCGGGATGCGGGGCACGTTAACGCGCATCCCGGGCGAATGTCGCGGGTCCAGGCGGGAGGAAATACAGCCTTCGGCCCGTTATACAGCCTGCTGGCGTCCGTGCGAGACTCTGGGATGGAACACCGAAGCGTTGTGCTTCAACAGGAAATCACACAGAGTCCTGCCACGGCGACCCTGCTTTCCTTGAAGCAGGACGCCGAATTCTTCCATCTCACTCGGGTGCGCTTTGCCGACGAGGAGCCAATTGCGCTGGACGAAGTGTGGATGCCTGCAGATATTACGGGAGGTTTAGTGGATTCAGATTTCACCAGGAACTCCTTGTATGGGGAGCTCGAAAAGCATTGCGGAATGGTCCTCAACGGCGGAACTGAGCAACTCTCGGCTGTCCTGGCCGCTCCGGAGCACTCGAGGCTTCTGCAATGTGCCGCCGGTTCGCCACTTCTACTGATCGAGCGAACTGGGTGTCATCGGGCGCAATACGTCGAGTTCCGACGAACCTATGTTGTGGGTGACCGGGTGGAGATTGCGACCAACTTCGGGTGTAAAGCGGATCCGCCGACGTCCTGAACAAACGGCCGTTATACCGACTTCGCTGGGACTGGGCAACGATCCTCGTACGCGGCGCGCCGGTAGAAGGCCCAGGAGAGTAGGCCGATAGCGAGAACCGCGAGGACGGGTTGAATGGGCTCGAAGTACTGCATCGCTCCCGAGGTTCCCAGAGCGAGCAAGACGATCTTGTTGCACACGGGGCAGCCGACGGCAAAAAAGGTCACGATCGCTCCCGCGATGCCCGAACGGGTGCGCGGAGATTCCTCGATCCGATCCTGAGCGACATAGGTACCGAGGACCAGGCCGCTTAGCACCGAGGAGATGATCAGTGCTGGCACCGACCACCAGGTGGGGGGAACTTCACGGCTGAATAATGGCGTGTCGATGAGATCGGTCGGAATGGCTACGAGCAGGAAGGTCGCCACCGCACCGAATAATACGGAGATCCACCGGCGTAAGGGCCATTGACGAAGAGCATTGAACAGACTGGGTCGCTGGGTCGTGGGGTTCTCGGTGCGGGGAGTCATGGAGCTTCCTTTGACACTTGATCCGAAGACGCTTCTGGTGATGCGGGGTCATTCGGGGGTGCTGATGACCTGTGGCTGCGCCGGCGTAAGTAGATGGCGCCGGTTGCGGTGAGGAGCATGAGAATTAACAGCATGACAGCTACGTCGGGGATTGAGTCCGCGAAGGTACGTACCGCGTTCTCGAGGGCGAACTGGTCAGTAACGGAAAGGATCCCACCCAGACTCGCTGTTCCGTCTGTGGCGATGAGGAAGATTCCGATGCCGATTGAAAGGGAGCCAGAGATCACCATAATCCAGGTGTTGGACCACCGTCCGATGGTTACAGGGCGGGGACGAAGCCACCGACGTCCGGAAACACCGAGGCGGTCCCACAGCGCAGCGAGGAAGAACAGCGGGACTGCCATTCCCAGTGCATAGATGGCGAGCAGAATTCCGCCGTAGACGGCGTTGCTGCCAGCTGCGGCGACGGTAAGAATTGACCCAAGGATGGGTCCGGTGCAGGCTCCTGCGACCCCGTACGCCAATCCGAGGACGAAGACGGAACCGCCGGAACCGACAGTCGCGGACCGGGTGCGGATGAATGCCGGTAGGCGGACACCGAGGATCTGAATGAGACCCAAAACGATCATGAGGGCGGCTGCGAGCCCGATGAGAATGTGTCTGTCAGTGGTGACGAGGGACCCCAGGGTGCCAGCGAAGACCCCCAGGGGTACGAGGGTGCACAACAATCCTGCGTAGAAGAGCATGGTCCGGCCGACCAGTTGCCGTTTTGTGCTGAAGGCATACGCGAAGAATGCTGGCAGCAACAATGCTGAGCACGGACTGAGGAGGGTGAGGAGACCACCGAGGAACGCCCCGCTGTACCCGATTAGCATTACTGGGGACTGGTTTCTGCCAGCACAGTCTCAATGGCTTGTTCAAATACTTCTACCGGTTGGGCGCCCGAGATGGGGATGTCGTTCACCAGAAACAAGGGTGTTCCGGTAGCTCCCAGGGCTGCGGCTTCCTCAGCGTCGGTTTGAACAGCCTGATTGAGCTCCTCCGAGTCCAGATCCGCTGTGAAGGCCGTGATGTCGGCTACCCCAACTTCTTCTGCGATGCGGATCAGCTCCTCGCGCGGGAGGCTGATGTGTCCGCGGTCGGGGGCCGCAGCGAAGACGGCTTTATTGAACTCCCAGAACCTATCCTGTTCCCCTGCTGCCCGGCCGGCAACTGCAGCATCAAGAGACTCAGTTCCGAAAACAGGTAAATCTCGCCACTCAATCCTTAGTTCTCCGCTAGCAACATACTGCTCGACCAACGCCGGCAATGTCTCGCGAGAGAAAACCCCGCAGAACGGGCATCTGTAATCGGCGTATTCGACCAGAACAACGGGGGCGTCGACCTCACCCATTGCTAACGGGTCGTCGGCGATGCGCCGGGATAAATCAAACTTTTCTTCCTCCCGGCCGCCGGATTCCTCTGCGACGTCTGTTCCTGATCCATCAGAAGCGGGTGAGGAGGCTCGCTGGGAAGCGATCAAGCCAATAATCAGGATGAGCGCGGCGACAAGCAGGGCAGCGATGAGGGTGGCCGATCGAACACCCGCGGTTCGTTGATCAGATTCTTGTGGCATTCATTACTCCTGGCGTCGTGCGCCCCATGGGAAGGCACAAGGGGAGGGAAAAGGGGGATTCACCCGGACACCAGATCCCTGTTTGTCGGATCTGGTGTCCGGGCGCGTCCGAGAAACACCGCTGTCAGCGAGGTCTGAGACCCGCCAGCGGCGTTGGATAACTAGATGTTGACCCGGTAATAGACAGGACCGGAACCCACATTGACGGATTCCTCAACGGTCTGGTTACCGTTCCAGCCGCTGTGGATGGCTCGTCCGTCGCCGAGGTAGACGGCGTTGTGTGAAAAGCCCATCCCGCCGTCGGCGTAGTAGACGAAGTCGCCGGGCTGGGGATCTGATACCGGAGTAGCGAAGGCCATCAAGGACTCAGGGGACTCGTCTCCCACCCCCATCACCCCGGCGGCTCGCAATGCCCCTTCGCCCAGGACGGTGCAGTCCTGAATAGCGCCCAACTGCGTGTTGGCGAAGGCAAGAATACGGCTGTTGGCAGTACCGCTCTGGGGAGCGTCCGAGGAATCCCAGATATTTCCTGACTCGCTGCTCACCCGGTTACTCAGGGGACTGATCGATGCACTTTGTGTACTCACGCTAAAGTCGGAAACCGCTGATGACGAGGCTGCGGAGCCAGAGGCAACCGGTGCAGCAGTCACGGCATTCGACTCCTCGGACAGCACGATGGTGTTTCCCGGGTAGATGATTGACGTGACGGTGAGCTGGTTTAGGCTCAGCAGCTTGTGCAACGCCACACCTGTCTGAACGCTGATAGCGCCCAGCGAATCACCTGACTTCACGGTGTACGCAGTGCCTTGATTGGTGGGGCTCGCCTCCACTTCGACTGTTGAAGCAGCCGATGAGAACGGTGAAACGGTGTGATCCTGCGCCGGGTGGGCGATCGCCGAAGCGTGGGCGGGGCTTGCTCCCGCCGCAAGCATTCCGGAAGCAACCACAAGCGCGGCGATCTTGGGTCCCCCCTGAGGCAGGACGGCTTGCCTGCTGAGGAGAAGAATCGAACGGCTTTTCGTATCGGCGCGATGTCGGGCGCGCACAGTATTTGATGACATGGATAATCTCTCCCTATACCTACGAGGTGAGCTGTCGGATTCGGATGGGAGACACCCGGCCGCACGAGCACAAACGCCCGCCCGGCTTCACCCCAAGGGTTCCTAAAGAACCCACCTATGGTTTCCCCGCCCCAGCCTTCCTATTTAAAGGACCAAGGCCTTTGGCTGGGTTCGGTAAAAGGCCTCGATAAGCCCCACCTTCAGTGGGGCACTGTATTAAACCTACTCGGAAAAACTAAATGTACAAACATTTACACTAACGGCGCCTCCCTGGTTGGCAACCTCAATGAAGAGAGAGCGATTCCCAGGCATCAGTGGAGCGTCAGACCACTCCCGTGGTGCCCAGGAGTGACCCGATCAGGAAGGTGGCTGCCAATGCCAGCGCGCCGCCAAGAACGATCCTTACGGTTGGGCGCGTCGCCGGGTTGCCGCCAATCCGTGCGCTTCCGTAGCCGGTTACGGCGAGGGCAATCAGGACTGCGACGAAGGTCGCGAGGACACGAGTTTCCTCTGGAAACAGAAGAATCGTCAGCAGGGGGAGGATCGCGCCAAGGGTGAAGGCCAGCGCAGATGCGGCCGCAGCGGCTAGCGGGCTCGCCACGGCGTCCTCGCGCAATCCGAGTTCAGCTTCGAGATGGGCCCCCAGGGCATCGTGTTTGGTGAGTTCCACTGCCACCTGATGGGCTGTGTCCCGGCTAAGCCCCTTCGATTCGTAGATTCCGGCCAGCTCCGCAAGTTCCGCTTCAGGCTCGGTTTCAAGCTCAAGGCGTTCCTTGGCGATGAGGGCCTGCTGGCTGTCTTTCTGACTACTCACGGACACATACTCTCCGAGGGCCATGGATATCGCACCGCCGACAAGACCGGCAATGCCAGCGGCAAGAATCACGGGGGTTGCCGTTGTCGCTCCCGCAACTCCGACGACGAGGGCAGCGACCGAGACGATTCCATCATTGGCTCCAAGCACACCCGCTCGAAGCCAATTGAGCCTGCCATGGATGGTGTTGTCATGGGGTTCGTCACTATGCGTGCCTGGTACGGGAGAACTAGTCATGCCCGTAATCTAGGCCTCCACGAGCCAGTACACCAGTAAGGATCGACTCTCCTGTCGGGATTCCGATTCGGGTGACCTCGACGGAATTCGCTGTGATCCACTGCGGCGCTGAAAGGGGCTTGCAATAGTCACCGCGCCGGATGTTTTGTTCCGGGCGTCGGCGAAGAGGCATGGGATTCTTTGACCGAGTAAGGTAAGCGAACCAAGTAGGCACCACATACCGCAATTGCGGTTCGAAGTTCGAGGAGGAAACGTCATGACCGGAAGTGTGATTGTTGGTGTGGATGGAAGCGAGACCGCATACAAGGCAGCCTCGCGCGCCGCGACTCTTGCCGAAGGCCTCGATGCAGAACTTGTGGTGGTCAGCGCGCATATTACGGGTAACACGGAAGTTGTCCATATCGGCAACGACACTTGGATACTGGATGATGCTGAGCAGGCTCTCAAGTTGGCCGAGCAGGTTGCAGTGAAACTGCGCGAACAACACCCTTCCGTGAAGGTGCGCCCCGCTGCGGGGCGGGGCAAGCCGCAGGATGTCCTCATCGAGGAAGCCGAGCGTGTCGGTGCCCAATTGCTGGTGGTAGGTAACGTGGGAATGAAGGGGCTTCGACGGGTTCTGGGAAGCGTTGCGTGGAGTGTCGTACATAACGCACCCTGTGACGTGCTCGTCGTGAAGACCGCCTCCTGATTTCACTGCAGCTCCCAAGCTGCGGCCTGGGCTGAAACGAGGACTGCGCACGGCCACAAAGTCAGATCGACATACTTCGCAACGGGATCGTTCGTCTCTTCGGCTTGAGTCGTAACATTGAAGCGGATACGGACTTCGGTTTCCGAAACGCGTTGTAAAGGACTATAAGAACTTGTCACTCGAATCACTGCCCGTCCTGGATTACTCTCAGCTGAACGCAGGGCCCGAGGAGGCATCGGACTTCCGGGACGATCTGCGCAATGCGATGCACGAGGTCGGATTCCTGTACCTGGCAGGCCATGGCATCCCGCAGGAGCTCACTGACGCCATGCTCGCTACCTCCAGACGCTTCTTCGACTTGTCGGAGGAGCAAAAACTGGAGCTGGAGAACGTTCATAGCCCCCAGTTTCGTGGCTACACCAGGATGGGCGCCGAATTGACTGATCGGGCGGTGGACTGGCGAGAGCAGATCGACATTGGCGTCGAGCGTAACGCTGTGGAACCGGCGGCAGGGGTCGCTGACTACTGGCGGTTGGAAGGCCCCAATTTGTGGCCGGCTGAATTGCCCGAGATGCGGAAGATCGTCTCTGAGTGGACACAGCGACTGAGTGCCATCTCCCTCGACCTTTTACGGGCGCTTGCTGTGTCTCTCGGTGCACCGGAGGACAGTTTCGATGAAGCCTTTGGTTCAAGCGCCTTCCCGATGCTGAAAATCGTGCGTTACCCGGGGGAGTCCGGCAACGAGCCGAAACAAGGCGTCGGGTCGCACCGCGACGGCGGAGTGCTCACACTGCTCCTGGTGGAACCGGGAAAGGGCGGACTCCAGGTCGAATACCAAGGAGAGTGGATCGACGTACCTCAGGTCCCTGGAACGTTCGTGGTCAACATCGGTGAAATGCTCGAATTGGCGACAAACGGCTACCTCAAAGCGACACTGCACCGTGTCATCTCACCTGGTACCGGAACCGACAGGATTTCCCTGCCCTTCTTCTACAATCCGGCGCTGGATGCCACCATGCCCGCACTGCGCATGAGCCCGCAGTTTCACGCCAAGGCCCAGGGGCTGTCGGTGGACCCGACCAACAGCCCAATCCTTGAAACCTATGGGGATAATGCTCTGCGCTATCGGTTGCGGGCCCACCCAAACGTTGCCGCGCTTCACCACGCCGACCTCCTGCAGCAGCAAGGGCAGCAATAGGGAACGTAGACAGTCACCAGGCATGAAGCGCAGCGGAACCGCTGTACCGATCCGTTGGTTAGCCACCCAGCGTCGCAAGCAGCGGACTCATCCGGTAGGGGATGGGCTGGCGAAGAAACATGCTGGTTCTGGTTCGCAGGATTCCGGGGCAGAGGCGAATCTCTTCTGACACTCGGTAGAGGTCGTCCGGGTCGCGAGCGACAACCCGGCAGAGAAGGTCCGTTTCTCCTGCGGGTGCAAGACATTCGACAATTTCTGGAATGGCGCGGAGCCCTTCAACGGCAACATCGATCCTGTGCTGGTCAAGCTCTGCGGCTACATGCGCTGATATGAACAGGCCGAGGGCCTCTGGCACGATGCGCACGCTGTTATCCCGCAGGGCACCTTGTGACTCGTAGCGCTCCAGGCGCGCCTGGACCGTGCCGCGGGCCAACCCTGTGCGGTGCGCGATGGCCAGCACGGTCATTCGAGGGTCAGCGTCGAGTGCTTCGAGGACAGCGCGATCAATAGCATCCCTGATCGGACGTTGATCTTTGTTGATGGCCATGGTTCTCCTCAATAGGCGCGGTCAGGATGACCAAGGTTGACATCCGGATAACTAAAAGTCTAGTCAGATTGACTACCAAATACGCCGACTGTTGCACACAGGTATGACGATGTTGCTCAATGGAAGACAGAAAGGTCAGGAATGGAGATCCCCTTCCCAGGCTTTGCAAGCAGCTAGTGAGTACACCCCTCCAAGGTTGCGAAGTGTCGCTCCCATAAGGAGCGCACTCGGTCCGTCGCCCCACCCCTGCTGCGGACTCCATTGAGCTGGATTGCGGCCGACGACACCGCTGGAAGGGTTCATATCTACGGTTGACCCGCACACTGGTTCTTGTCCCTGCGGTGGTCTGTGGGACGCTCGTAACAGGCGAGACACTGAATGCAAGGTGTTGCCGGAGGTCAAAAAGACGCCAAATATCGGTTTGTTGAGATGCCGGCGCGTCGTACCGGCCATGACAAGATCGAACCACCTGGGAGGTCACCACGAAGAAGTTTGCGTTCTTGCCTGCACTTGTATTGTTGGTGGCCGGTGCTGGCTGCGCTCCGGCGACAGGGAAGCCGACGGACATGGCTCCCGAAGAAACCTCGACGGCTATACCCTCTGCCGCCGATATGCTCCCGACGGATGCTGAACGTTCAGCGGAGCGTCCGTCGGCCCCCGTAGCGGAAGCACCCGAGTCACTTGATGAAGACATCACAGCGATCCTTGACGCCGCAGGTGACTACCGCGTCGGGGTCGCGATAGCCGACACTTCCGGCGATAATGCACGACTTTTCGGGGAAGAGTCAGCGTTCTTTGCTGCCAGCACGGCAAAGATCATTACGGCTGCAGCCTTCTACCATTCAGTCGAAGACGGCGAAGCCAGTCTCGATGAAAACCTGGGCAAAGAAGACGCGGGCTTCCAGATCCAGGACATGGTCAACAACAGTGACAACAATGCCTGGTTGCTCCTGATGCAGTCGGTCGGTTATCCGGAACTGACTGACTATGCCGAGTCCCTTGGTGTTGCCTATGATCCCGAGGAAAATCTGCTTACCACCGCGGATATGGCGCGGGTGCTGACAATGCTTCATGAGGGAGAACTGCTGAACCGGGAGAATACAGCTCAGTTGCTGGGCTACATGCAGGAAACGAACAATGAAGAACTAATCCCTGCAGGAGCCAGTCCGGAGGTCACCGTGCATCATAAGTACGGACTGATAGGTTCAGATCTTCACGATGCTGCACTCCTGACCCATGGCGATTCCACTGTAGCCCTGGTGATCTATACCAAGAACACCGGTGACGGTAGTGAAGCCGATCAGATCCAGCTAATTCGTTCCCTGACCCGCGCGGCTGAGGATGCGCTCTTCGCTGCTGACTTATGAGTGCCTGTGATTCCAGAGGCGAAGGCAGCGGGACTCGCAACGCCTGAGGCGAAAGCATGTGCGGAAGCTTTCTCCCAAGGGAAGATCATGCCGGTTAGGCGAGGGAGAGGAAAAGCTTCTCGAGTTCTTTCCTGTCCATCGTGGCGTCCTCGCGAACGATGCACTGCTCGAGACCGCTGGCAATAATAGCGAAGCCCGCCCTATCGAGTGCCTTGGAAACGGCGGCCAGCTGCGTCACGATGTCCTTGCAGTCCTTGCTCTCCTCAAGCATGCGCGTAACAGCAGCGAGCTGACCCTGCGCACGTTTAAGTCTGTTGACGACCGGCGCTAGTTCAGTCGAATCAAGTTGCATGAGATCTCCAAGGGCTTAGATTGTGTACGATCCATCGTATACCCCCTGGGGTGTTTTGCATACCCATGGGGTATCTGCAATACTCGGTGGGGTATCCAGTACATCCTTTTGAGAGGCACACATGACTCCTGTTTCCACGTCCACTTCCATCACAGCACTTGATCCGGGGACTCTGCGTGAATGGGCGACAGAGCATCAGGACCTCGTCGTGATCGACGTCCGCTCCGCCGCCGAATTTGAGTCCATGCATATCCGCGGCTCCTACAACGTGCCGCTGCCGTTGCTGTCAGAGCACACCGATGAGCTTGCAGCCCGCCTGGCCTCACGCGTCGTGCTGGTCTGTCATTCCGGCATCCGCGCCGAACAGGCCCGCCAGCGGCTAGCAACCTCAGGTATTGACACCGCTTATGTACTGACCGGTGGTGTTCCAGGATTTGCTGCCGCCGGTGGAGATGTAGTCAAGGGTAAGGACCGCTGGGATCTAGAGCGCCAGGTCCGTCTCGCAGCAGGTTCCCTGGTGATGGTGGGCCTCACTGGAGGTAAATTCGTATCACCGAAAATCCGTTTGTTGGCCGGTGTCATTGGCACTGGTCTCACCTTCTCGGCCGCAACCAACACCTGTGCGATGGGTAAAGCCATCTCGACGATGCCGTGGAACAGGGCCGCTGTTGATCCCACACGCGAAAGTGCCATACTGACTCTTCCCGTTGCTAACGCCGGAGATGAGACCGCAGCCTCATGACCACCACCCTGGTCCTGGTTCTGGCCCTCTCTGTGGTGATCGGGCTCTCCCTCGGCGTGCTGGGTGGCGGCGGATCGATCCTCACCGTCCCAATCCTGGTCTACGTCGCCGGGTTTGAGGCCAAGGAGGCTATCGCCGCTTCCCTTTTCGTCGTCGGCGTCACGTCAGCGGTCAGTGTCATCAGTCATGCCCGTGGGGGGAGGGTGATGTGGCGAACCGGCTTGATCTTTGGCGCGGCCGGAATGGTCGGTGCATTTGCCGGCGGTCTCCTAGGTGGCCAAATCCCGGGGCAGATCCTGCTCATTGCCTTTGCGCTCATGATGGTCGCCACCTCCGTAGCGATGCTTCGCGGACGTAAGAAAAAATCGACGGACAGCGGTGAGCCAGTCAAGCACGAACTTCCTATCGGCAGAGTGCTGCTGGATGGGGCTGTTGTGGGGCTTGTGACTGGACTAGTCGGCGCAGGCGGCGGATTCCTCGTCGTTCCAGCGTTGGCATTGCTCGGTGGCTTGCCGATGTCGATTGCCGTCGGTACCTCGCTCGTCGTCATCGCCATGAAGTCCTTCGCCGGACTCGCTGGGTATCTGACGACGGTGCAGATCGACTGGGGTATCACCCTGGCCGTGACCGCGGCGGCCGTCGTGGGCACCCTAATTGGCTCCAGACTGGCCGGGCGAATTCCCGAGGTGGCGCTGCGGAAGGCGTTTGGGTGGTTCGTTCTGGCAATGGGCACGTTTGTACTCATTCAGCAGGCACCCGCTGACTTGCGGTGGTTCTTTGTTGCTGGGGTTGCCGCACTCGCGGCAGTCGGGGTTGTGGCTTGCTGGTTCTTCCTCAAATCGTGTCCCCTTCGCAAGCCTGACGGGCCACGACGCGAGAAGGCCCCGTCGCCCGCCTGAATCACAGCCCACGCCAGGCGAGACCTGTGGGCCCACCCGCAATCCAATCGTTCGGCGGGCAAGACCTGACCGCTGCCACACCCTAATGAACTATTGAAGGAGAAAACCATGGCTGAAATCACCATCAACGAGGCCGACCAACGCCGTTCAGAGTCGATCATCCTCGATGTTCGGGAAGATTTTGAGGTAGCCGAGGGCATGATCCCCGGGGCGTTGCATATCCCGATGGGCGAGTTGCAGGCGCGACTGTCCGAACTGAATCCCTCGGTTCATGTGATCGCGGTGTGCCGGAGCGGCAACCGCTCCGCCCGGGTTGCCGACGCGCTGAACGGCGCAGGGTTTACCGCCGACACGATGGCCGGTGGAATGTCTGCCTGGACCAAGGCCGGTCTTCCGACTACCTAACCCATTCCGCCGGTGGCCGCCATGGGGGCGGGCCTCTGAGCGTGAAGCATAGAAGAATGTTGCTTTGCCATATACCCCTAGGGGTATTACAGTAGTAATAGATCAAGACCACGAACGAAGGAGATCAGCAGATGCTTATCGAGCGTATTTACGATGAAGACCTCGCACAGGCCAGCTACCTGATTGGCTGCCAGGCCAACGGCACCGCGGTAGTTGTCGACGGCCGCCGCGACATTGCCGTCTACCAGGATCTGGCCAAAAAGAACGGCATGGAGATCATCGCCGTCACTGAAACCCACATCCATGCCGACTACCTCTCAGGTACCCGCGAACTCGCCGCCGCCACTGGTGCAAAGATTTACGTCTCCGGTGAAGGTGGCCCCGACTGGCAGTACGAATTTGACGGCGAACGGCTCTACGACGGCGACAAAATTGTCATCGGCAACATCACCATCAAGGCCGTTCATACCCCTGGCCACACCCCGGAGCACCTGTCCTTCCTGGTGACCGACGGAGCTTTCAGCTCCGAACCCGGCTTCCTGCTGTCGGGGGACTTTGTATTCTCGGGAGATTTGGGGCGCCCCGATCTGCTGGATGAGGCAGCGGGCGGCGTTGATACCCGATTCGAGGGTGCCAAGCAGTTGTTCACCAGCCTGCGGGATAAGTTTCTGACCCTGCCCGACTATGTCCAGGTCCACCCTGCCCACGGTGCCGGCAGTGCCTGCGGTAAGGCCCTCGGGGCAATCCCGTCTTCCACTGTGGGATACGAGCGCCTGTACGCCTGGTGGGGACCGTATCTCGCGGCCAATGACGAACAGGGCTTCATCGACGAACTGCTTGATGGACAGCCCGATGCTCACGCCTACTTCGGTCGAATGAAGAGGGAGAATCGTGAAGGTCCAGTAGTCATGGGCCAGCGAGCACCCTTGACGGAGCTGAGCATCGCCGACGTCGCCGCAAAGCTAGCCGACGATCAGGTCACCTTCATCGACACCCGGTCACATACCGAGGTGCATGAGGGCACGGTTGCCCGCTCCCTGAACGTTCCTGCCGGCAAGTCAGTGGCAAGCTACGGAGCATGGGTGGTCAACCCGGAAACGGACAAGAATCCGCTGGTGCTTCTGGCCGCCGATCAAGAAATGGCGCAGGACATGTGGGATCACCTGGTCCGGGTAGGCATCGACAAGGTTGGCGGCTACGTCACCAGCATTGACGGGCTTCCCACGAACACCCCGAAGCTGATCCAGCCTGCGGAATTGGACGATTTCGACGCCGCCATGGTGCTGGATGTCCGCAACCGCACCGAACACACTGCCGGGCACATCCCCGGCTCGCACCAGCTCAGCGGTGGCCGTGCTATGTGGCACCTGGATGAACTGCCAGGTGAAGGAACCATTGTCACGTACTGCCAGTCCGGAGTGCGGAACTCCGTGGCGGCCAGCGGCCTTCGTCGCGCAGGGTACGACGTCGTCGAACTCGACGGAAGCTACGCGGGATGGGCCAGCTGGAAGCAGCAGGAAACTGTTTCCGCCAAGTAAACAGAGCCAGCTCAGTCCTTGAGCTGTGGCGGCGGCACGGTCATTCCGGTCGCCGCCACAGCATTTAACCTCGGCCATCGGTCCGTGACAGGAGAATATCCGTGAAACCCGGCAGAAACTCGTCGCCACCTAAACAGGGCGCTGCAATAGAGCTGGGATTGCGGCAGAATTTGGCGCAGTTCATGCTCCTCGTCGCAGTCAATGCCCTGGTGGGTGGCACTCTTGGCCAGGAGCGGACGGTGCTGCCCCTGCTGGCCGAGAAGGTCTTCCACCTCGAGCTCTACACCTCCGCGCTGACCTATATTCTCGCGTTCGGTCTCGCGAAGGCTGCAACCAACTATTTTGCCGGCACTCTCGCAGACCGCTACGGGCGCAAACCCGTCCTCATTTCCGGCTGGCTGATCGCGTTGCCGGTCCCACTCCTGCTGATCTTCGGGCCGTCCTGGGGGTGGATTGTGGCAGCCAACGTCGTCCTCGGCATCAGCCAGGGCCTAACCTGGTCAATCACCGTCATGATGAAAATGGACCTGGTGGGTCCCGAACGCCGAGGACTGGCGATGGGCCTGAACGAAGCGGCTGGCTACCTCGGCGTCGCGGGAGCAGCACTGGCCACCGGCTACATAGCATCGACCTATGGGTTACGTCCCGGACCGTTCCTGCTGGGTGCCGTCTTCATTGCTCTTGGGCTGGGGCTATCCGCCCTGACCATCCGCGAAACCCATCACCACGCCAAAGCCGAAGCGGCTCGGCATGTCAGCGTCCATGCCGGCACCGAAGCAGGGCTGAGCAGCCGTGCCGTCTTCACCCTGACGAGTTTCCGGGACAAATCCCTGTCCTCAGTGAGCCAGGCCGGCATGGTGAATAACCTGAACGATGGTCTCGCCTGGGGGCTGTTTCCCATCCTTTTCGCCACAGCGGGTCTGGGTCTTGAACGTATCGGTATTCTTGCTGCCGTCTATCCAGCTGTCTGGGGTGCCGGGCAATTGATCACTGGCGGTTTGTCAGATCGAATCGGCCGCAAGCCCTTGATTGTCGCGGGGATGCTGGTTCAAGCAGTCGCCTTGGTCATGGTCGCTGCTGGAACTGGCTTCGGAACCTGGCTTGCCGCCGTCATCCTGCTTGGTGCAGGCACCGCGATGGTCTACCCCACATTGCTGGCTGCGATAGGCGATGTCGCGCACCCCGAGTGGAGGGCCCGCTCGGTGGGGGTTTACCGGTTGTGGCGCGACGGTGGCTTCGCCGTCGGGGCCCTTCTCTCCGGCGTCATCGCGGACGCTTACGGTATTCCGGCTGCTGTGGCGGTCGTCGCGCTCGTCACCGCACTCTCGGGACTTGTCGTCGCGCTACGGATGCGAAACGGCGATCACAATGCCGCAGCTCATCCTTGACCAATACCCCTAGGGGGTATAGTGTCAGGGTACCGAGCGGGAAGTCCGAGCCCCAAGAGGGCCGCTTACTCCTTGAAGGTCTTTTGATGCGGCTGTAGCCCGCGGAATGACTGCCGGGCGCTGCACCCGTTGACTTCTAAATGACACCATTGCGTTTGTTAGGGGACCATCATGTCCAGTACTCCAGCTGCAGAATCAACTCCGAAGGTGAAAAAGGGCGAGGACCATGAGGTGCATTCTCATGGGGAGCATGCGGGGCATTCCACCGCAATGTTTAAGAACAAGTTCTGGTTGAGTTTGGTCTTGAGTGTTCCGGTGGTGTTGTTCAGCCATATGTTCGCCATGATCGTCGGCTACACGCCGCCGGATTTCCCCGGCGCGATGTGGATCTCACCGATTCTGGGTACCATCATCTTCTTCTATGGCGGTGCCCCGTTCCTCAAGGGCGGGATCACCGAACTACGGACCCGGCAACCGGGGATGATGTTGCTGATTGCGATGGCCATCAGCGTCGCCTTCATCGCATCCTGGGTGACCACCCTGGGGATTGGAGATTTCAATCTGGACTTCTGGTGGGAGCTGGCCCTGCTGGTGGTCATCATGTTGTTGGGGCACTGGATGGAAATGCGTGCCCTCGGATCCGCAGCGGGGGCTTTGGATGCGTTGGCCGCGCTGCTGCCCGATGAGGCAGATAAAGTCACCGACACGGGAATCGAAACCGTCTCCGTGAGCTCGCTGGCCACCGGCGACGTCGTTTTGGTCCGGTCAGGCGCACGGGTACCCGCAGATGGCGAGATCGTTGACGGTGTGGCCGAGTTCGATGAGGCGATGATCACCGGCGAATCCCGCACCGTGCAACGCACGGTCGGGGAGGTGGTGGTCGCGGGAACTGTGGCAACCGACAACGCGGTCCGGGTGCGGGTGACCGCCGTCGGAGCCGATACCACTCTGGCCGGAATTCAGCGTCTGGTCGCTGAGGCGCAAGCCTCGTCGTCGAAAGCGCAGGCCCTCGCTGACAGGGCCGCTGCCTTGTTGTTTTACTTTGCCCTGGTCGCTGGCATCCTCACTTTCATCGCGTGGATCCTGCTGGGTAGCCCCGATGATGCGGTCATCCGCACGGTCACGGTCCTGGTTATCGCTTGCCCGCATGCGCTTGGTTTGGCGATTCCCCTGGTGATCGCGATTTCGACGGAGCGCGCGGCGAAGGCGGGTGTGTTGATCAAGAACAGGATGGCGTTGGAGCGCATGCGCACTGTCGACATAGTGCTGTTCGATAAGACCGGCACTCTCACCGAGGGCCGGCACGCCGTCACCGCCACCACCACGTCCGGAACGATGTCCGATGCGGAAATGTTGGCGTTGGCCGCGGCGGCAGAGTCCGACAGCGAACACCCGGTGGCACGCGCCATCGTCAACGCAGCTATGGACACGCCTGAAGCGGCGGTGTTCGGTTATCGGGGAAGCGACTTTTCGTCGATGACCGGCCGGGGTGTCCGAGCCACTGTCAACGGGACCGAGGTCATTGTTGGTGGCCCGAACATGCTCAGGGAACTGCAGTTGGAGACCCCGTCGGACATGAGAGATACCGTCCAGGAATGGATCGGCCGTGGCGCTTCTGTGTTGCATGTGGTCCGTGACGGCACCGTGCTTGGTGCCGTGCGACTCGAGGACCGGGTACGGGATGAGTCCCGGGCCGCGGTGAAAGCGTTGCAGGACCGGGGCGTGAAGGTCGCGATGATTACCGGGGACGCACGCCAGGTGGCGGACGCGGTCGGGACTGAACTCGGTATCGACGAAGTCTTCGCCGACGTACTCCCGCAGGATAAGGACTCCAAGGTCGCGGAGCTGCAGTCCCGTGGCCTGAAAGTGGCGATGGTCGGCGACGGCGTGAATGACGCCCCCGCACTGGCCCGGGCAGAGGTGGGAATTGCCATTGGCGCCGGGACCGACGTCGCAATGGAATCCGCCGGCGTGGTGCTGGCAGGCAACGATCCACGATCAGTTCTGGCGATGATCGATTTGTCCCGGGCCAGTTATCGGAAGATGATCCAGAACCTGGTCTGGGCGACGGGATACAACTTGATCGCCGTGCCCCTGGCCGCCGGCGTGTTGGCCTTCGCCGGTTTCGTGCTCTCGCCCGCGGCGGGAGCAGTGCTCATGAGTATTTCCACCATCGTGGTCGCATTGAACGCGCAACTACTGCGCAGGATCGACCTCAGCCCCGAACGCTTCACCACCTAAGGCTCTCACTCAGCGACGCACCTGCCCTTCGAGGGCACTACTACAGACTATTCATCAGATATTTCAAAAGGATCAGATCAGCATGAAGCGTTATCTCTCTTTGCCAGCATTAAGTATTGCCGCCGTTATTAGCGTCGCCGGGTGCAGCAGTGACACCAGCACCCCGGCTGCGGACTCGTCTGCCTCTGCTGAACAGAGCACTCCCACCGAATCCAGTGCTGTGGTGTCCGCCGAGCACAATCCCGCGGATGCCATGTTCGCCCAGATGATGATTCCTCACCACCAGCAGGCGGTGGAGATGAGCGAGATGATGCTTGCCAAAGACGACGTCAGCCCTGAGATTACCGATCTCGCCACCAGGATCAAGGCTGCGCAGGGTCCTGAGATCGATATCATGACCGGCTGGCTCGAAGCGTGGGACCGACCGGTCATGCCCGNGACGGTGGCATGGCTGGGCACGAGATGGGCGGGATGGGTGGGATGGACGGCATGCTGGATGAAGATCAGATGGCTGATCTGGAAGCGGCTGAGGGTGACGACGCGGTCGGGTTGTTCCTGGAATCCATGATTGAACACCACGACGGGGCGGTGGAGATGGCCCAGGAGGAAATCGATAACGGGGAGAACCCTGCGGCAATTGCTCTCGCCGAGACCATCATGGAAACCCAGCTCGCCGAAATCCAGGAAATGGAACAGCTGCTCGCCGAACTCTAACCCTGGTCGGCCGCGCTAATGGATCCGGGGGAGAGGGCCTCAGCCGTGGGTGGGCTCGCCGGTGACCCGGTGGTCAGCAAGATTGAGACCCTCCTGCACGAGCCGGGCCAGGTGTCCATCGACGATGCTGTACACCACGTTGCGGCTCTCCTTGCGGGTGGTCACCAGACCGGAAAACCGCAGTTTCGCCAGGTGCTGGCTCACAGATGTCCGTGATGCGCCAGTCTGGTCGACGAGTGAACTGACGTCGTTCGGGGCCTGGGCGAGGATCCACAGGAGATGCAGCCGGGTCGGATCGGCAAGCATCCTGAACACCGCTGCGCCAGCCTCGAGGCGGACGTTGTCGGGGACGCCAGGGTGATGCAGGCTCGGCGCGGGGCCGCTTTCATGATTGATCACGTTACCGGGCCTGCTGTCTAACCGAAACCTTAGGCGGACCTGGGTGCTGGTCATCGGGCCACAACCGCAACGCGGCCACCGTCCCCAGCGTAGCGAGAGCAGAAAGGACTACTGCCGCGGCCGGTTGTCCCCACCCCGCACCAACCCAACCGGCGATCGGGTAGGTGACGATGAAGCAGGCGTGTGACAGGGAGAACTGTGCGGTGAAGAGGTAACTACGGGTGCGGTCGGTGGCGGCGCGCCGGAGCAGCCGCGCCGACGGCGTATTGATCATTGAGGTGCCCGCGCCCAGTACCATCCACAGAGCGAGAAGTAACAGCCAGGATTGTTCGGTCCAGGCGATCACCGCGGCCGCGGCGGTCGCGAGCGCCAGAATAACGCCGCCACGAACCATCATGGTGCGGTCCGTCACCCGCTCAAGGATCCGTGGAGCGGCTAGCGCAACGACCATTGAGCCAGCGCCATAGCAGGCGAGGGCCACAGCCAGATCAGTAGTAGACCCACCAAATACGTCCAGGGCGTAGACGACGGTATTGACCAGCACCAAAGCCGTCCCGGAGGCCACCACAAGGTTCAAAGCCATCAAGCCCCGGAGGGACGGGTTGCCGAGGAATATTCGCGTACCCAAAGTGGTCCGGTGTAGTAGAGATCCGGTTCGATCCAGTGCCGGTATCCGCGGCAGCGCGGTGGTAAGCACAATTATCGCGGAGAGCAAGAATCCGGCCATCGTCCCGACGAACAGGTTGTGGTAGCTCATGACCGTCAACAACACCGCAGCGATCAGTGGGCTAAGCAGCGACTCCAGATCGTAGGCCAAACGAGAGAGCGACAGGGCTCGGGTGTAATCTTTCTCCTTCGGCAGAATAACCGGTATGAGAGCCTGAAATGCCGGAGTGAACGTGGCGGATGCGGATTGCAGGAGGAATACCAGCACATAAATCTGCCAGACCTGGTCAATGAAGGGTAATGCGAGAGCGATGGCCGCGCGCATCAGATCCGCCGCGACAAGAACCGTTTTGCGGGGTAACCGCTGAACCAGGGCAGCCATTATCGGAGCGACGAAAACGTAGGCCAGCATTTTGATAGTCAACGCGGTACCCAACACCGCACCGGCCTTCCCGCCGGCCAGATCAAAAGCCAACAGGCCTAGTGCCACAGTCAGCAAACCCGTGCCTAAGAGTGCAAGAATCTGTGCTGTGAACAGCCTCCGATAGGCGACAACCTTGAGAACCTCAAGCATGCGAATCCTGTCCATTAAAACTGCACTGAAGACCTGTCCCATCTAGATATAGCATTAAGTGCACACACATGCACACTTTATTCAGAACAGGCTCGCCCCAGGTGCGGGGCCAAAGGTTGACAGAGCTGTTTTCTGGTATCCGTGTGGATACTGCCAACAACATCTAGATCGCCCGCATCGGGTGATGCTCAAGCGATTTGCCCGAGGGATACTGGCCAAACCAACGGAGCCGGAGGGCGGAATGGTGTGGTGGCGTAGAAGAATTCGGCCCGATCCCGGTCTCGCTGTCGCCGAACCGACTGAAATTCGCTCCGAACCACGGGCCGGTGAGGTATCCGCTCGGTCGTACAGGTCGGCGGCCATTCTCGCCGGGCTGGGTGGGGCCACGGTCACGGTGTTCGGCATCTCCGCCATTCAGGGGTTCTTTGCCCCGGTATTTCTGGCGCTGATCCTCACAATTTGTGCGCATCCGCTGCGACTCACGCTTGAACGCCATGGAACACCCCCAGGGGTCGCCACCGGCACCGTCATTGCAGCGGTCTTTGCTCTGCTTGCCGCATTCGTAGCGGCGCTCGTGGTGGCGTTCGCGCAGTTCGCAGCCCTCTTGCCACAGTACGCTTCGCAGATCCAGGAGATCGGCCAAACGATCGCCAATATGCTGGCTGCCACCGGGCTCGATCAACAACAGATCCAGGCAGCCGTTTCAAATCTGGATTCGGGAAGAATTGTCGCCGTTGTCGGTGGCATCCTCGGTTCGGTCGCGGGCATGACCTTCGCACTTGTCATCATCCTCACCACGCTCATCCTGATGGCTATGGACGCGACATCCATCCCGAAAGTCTTCGGTGAATTGGAGCCGGAACACCCCGCTGTGGTCGAGGCTCTGCAGTCCTTTGCGATCGGTGTGCGGAAGTATATGGTCGCCACCACCGGTCTGGGGATCGCCCAGGGGGTTCTCAACTGGGTGGCACTTTTGCTGCTCGGTGTGCCGGGCGCTTTTCTTTGGGGTCTACTGGCGTTCATCTGCAGCTTCATCCCGAACATCGGCTACTTCATCGCAATCACTCCTCCACTGGTGTTCGGCTTTTTCGTTGGTGGGTGGAGTACCGTCGTCGCGGTCGTCGTCGTCTACGGAGTGATCAACCTCGTTGTGCAGTCGATAATCCAACCCAGGATCGTGGGGAATGCGGTCGCCCTCAGCCAGACCGTCACCTTTGTCTCCGTTCTGTTCTGGGCGGTGGTCATCGGCCCAATCGGGGCAATTCTGGCGATCCCGCTCACCCTGCTGGTCCGCACAGTCCTGATCGACTCCAGCCCGGCTGCACAGTGGTGGCGGCCCATCATCGGTGGCTTCAGCCAGAAACGGGACCCATAATTGGCCCACCTGGTGCCCTTTTCTGGGACACCGGGAGTCCTATGATTGGCGCAGACCTATTCGTAGGCGAAGGAGACTGATGGCAAAGCTCATCTACTCAATGATCACGTCGCTTGACGGTTACGCAGAGGCAGCGAAGGGCGACATTGGCCGAGGAGCAGAAGATCAGAAAGTGCATACTTTTATCGGGGATATCTTCCGCCCCGTCCGCACCTTCCTCTACGGCCGGCGGATGTACGAGACGATGGTCTTCTGGGAGACAGCACACGCAGAGCCGGATGTGCCGCCGCATATAGTGCAGTACGCCCGCGACTGGCAGGCCGCAGAGAAGATCGTTTACTCCACAACACTAGAGTCGGTGTCCAGCACAAAGACCCGGATCCAGAGAACCTTCGATCCGGAGATGGTGCGCAGGCTTAAGGCCGAGTCTGATCACGACCTCAGCGTTGATGGTCCAAACCTCGCGGCCCAGGCCATTGCGGCTGGCCTGGTGGATGAGTATCACCTGTTCATCACCACCAGCGTGGTCGGCGGCGGCAAACGGTTCTTTCCCACCGGTGTGCGACTGGACCTGGAGTTGGTTCAGGAACGTGCGTTCTCCACTGGGCTCATCTACGCCCGCTATCGAACGCGCTGAAGCCTCCTCTGGGGGATGCCACTCACCAGCCGCCTCGTGTGTGCGTGTGACCCTTGCGGGCGTCGTCGGGCATTGCCATTTCTGCCCGCAGACCAAGAAGTCGAATGGGACGACCCGCCTCGATCCCGCTTGCGAGATCCGCTGTACGCGCAAGTATCTCGTTTCGATCTGATGTCGCAGAGATCCTCCGTGCGTGGGTCTTGGTGAAGAACGGTGCGTACCTCACCTTGAGGGTGAGGCCAACAACTGGCCGTCCCTCGGCCGATACCTCTGTCATGACCCGCAGTGCGAGCTCCTGCACGGCGTCGTTAATGTGAACTGGGTCGGTTAGGTCCTGTTGGAAGGTGGTTTCGCGGCTGTGTCCTCGGGCAACCCAGGGAGTGTCATCCACAACGCTGGTGCCGTCCCCGCGTCCAAGCTCCGCGTACCAGGGCCCCATTTTTGGACCAAACTCCGGGACGAGACCTTCGGGGTCGGACGCACCAAGTTCGGCCACGGTGGTGATACCGAGTTTGGCCAGCCGGCCGGAGACTTTGGTGCCAACGCCCCAAAGGTCCTTCGTCGGTCGAGTTCCCATGACGTCGAGCCAATTTTTCGCGGTGAGACGGAAGACGCCCGCCGGTTTACCGAAACCGGTGGCGACCTTGGCTCGAACCAGTGTGTCCCCGATGCCGATGCTGCAACGGAGCCGAGTTTGATCCAATACAGCGGCTTGCAGCCGACGGGCGTAGGCTTCTGGATCGTCGGTCTCAATACCAACAAAGGCTTCATCCCAGCCCAGCACCTGCACTGTGGCACCCGGCTGGCCCCGCAGGGTGGTCATCACCGTTTCAGACGCAGCGAGATAGGCTGCCTGGTCGACGGGCAGGATGACCGCCTGGGGTGCTTTCCTGGCGGCAACGCGGAGGGGCATCCCCGATCCGACGCCGAATGCCCTGGCTTCGTAGGATGCGGTCGACACCACGGCTCGTTCCGCCGGATCGCCCCTACCCCCGACAATGATCGGTTTGCCGGCGAGTTCCGGGCGACGCAACACTTCGACCGCCGCGATGAACTGATCGAGGTCGACGTGCAACACCCAGTGCACTCCGCTCACACCTGATGTGTCCGACAGGAACGGCGGGAAATCCTGGAATCCGACACTAGACAGTGAGAGAGCGGTTCAGTACAGCTTGCGCCGTCTCCCGCAGATTCTTATTGTTCGAGCGGGCGTGGTTACGAAGTCGACGGAATGCCTCGTTAGTGTCAATGTCATCGATGTGGGCAATCATGCCCTTGGCCTGCTCAATGACGATCCGACTGTTCAGGGCGTCCTGCAGTTGCTGATTGACGACGGCGGATTCCGACGCCGTCTTTTTCTGCAGGATGCTGATGGTGGACACATCAGCCAAGGCCTGCCCAATCGCAACGTCTTCGTCGGACAGCTCCCCGGTTTCAGTCCGAAACAGGTTCATCGCGCCAATAGTCCGCCCCTGCACCCTCATTGGGAAAGCATGGACTGAACGGAACCCCTGGGTCGCGGCGGCCCTCCTGAAGTCTGGCCACCGATCTTCAGTCCCGGCAATGTCACGGACGGTCACGGGTACCCCGGTGACATAGCAGTCAACGCACGGCCCTGCTCCAGATTCCTGTTGCAGCGCCTCGACCAGTTGGCTTTCCTCGCTGGTTGACGCGAGCACCTGCAGGACGCCGTCCGGGCCAGCCAGCATTAGCCCGGCGGCGGCGGCGTCGAGCAATTCAACAGACTCTTCAACGAGAGTATGCAGCAGCTCCAACACGTCATAGTCACCCACGAGCGTGTCCGCAATCTTGACGAACGCTGCACTGACCCGGCTGGAGCGGGTCTCGATTTCCATGGGCACATGCTAACAAATCTGGCGTTACTTGCTCACCCTATTTGCAAACTGAAATCCAGTTGCCTGCTCAGCACGGAGTCGCAGGTTGCGCGAAGCGTGGATCCGCTGGCAAACGCGTGGGCTCGCAGCATCATCAGTGCATCGGCAGCCGACCCCCCGGTTTGCGCCAACACCATGCCGGTTGCCTGATGTATCTCACGTCGTGAGAGCAACGAGCCGGACTGGACTGAGTCATCGGCGGACTCAAGCGTCAGTATGCTGCGCAGCAGGGACCACGCCGCCCTGTCGCTGAGCGAGCTTGCCACAGTGAGATCGCTATTGCTGAGAGGTCCGGGGTCGAAACTATAGAGTTCCACCACGCCAATGTTCATGGCACCAACGACCAACGGGAAGACGAAGAGTGCCTGCGCGTCCGTCGCCAGGAGGGCCTTCCCAAACACTGGCCAATTCTCGTGGGATGCGCGACGCACCTGGGGTATCAATATTGGTGTCCGAGACCTGATAGCCGCCCACCGTGGACCTTCCCCCAGGTCGAACTGCAACTCATCCAGTTCCCCTGAAAGGGTGTCAGTAGCGCACAGCGTTGTTTCTTGTAGGGACCCGCCGAGCGCCGATAACGCGGCTCCGGTCACCGGCAGTGCGTCCAGATAGGACGCACAGACGTTGGAACCTAACTGTTCCAGCTCGGCCACGCTTCCGTTAGCCATCGCCCGAACATTCTTCACCCCAAAGAGCCCCAAAGGACATCTTCTCCACCCTTCCCCGGGTCGTTTTCCTAGCCAAAGGAACGACGAACGGATTGAACTGGCGCCAGCCCCTATTCTAGTCTCGACGGACCCTCCCGGCACAGTCTTATCCTCCCCATAATTGGGGTGGGCGGTCCAGTGGGGAAGCGGACTTTGAACCTCTTGTGCGGTCCCGAAGCATCGCATCGTCGTCAACAGTTAGGCTCAGTGTAGACCGTGGAGATGTGGGTGACCCAGTCCAAGGCTGAGTCGCTCTAGGTCGACTCAAAGCTCAGGTTCCGACGCTCCAGGAGGCAGGGTATCGAGTCATCACCTACGACGGTAACTCAATACCTCATGCAGACCGTCGAGAATCCCGATGGGCCGTTGACCAAGGACGTCGCGGCCGGGATGACCGAAGAATTGACGAAGGATGAGGAAAGTTTCTGCGACAAGGGTGCGCCGGATGGCTGCAACGTCAGCCATCCGGACGAGTGGAACAACGCTCTGATTTCGTCTGTGCAGTAGTAAGTAGCCGTAAGCAACACCATGCGGGTGATCCGCCTGCCCGTTCGTCGGCAGGCGGATCATCGCTAGGCTACCGGCCCTTCCGGCCGAGCTTTGCCAGGAGGTCCTCTTCGGCGTCGGCTCCGGGCTTGACGCCGGTCGGGATCCGGAACAGGAAGAACAGGCCAAGCACCCACCAGAGCCCAAACAGGATCCACGGTGGGGGAGTGAGGGCCGCGGGCATGCCCGGGAGGTACAGGCTCAGCAGGCCTACGCAGAGCACCACCGCGGAGAAGCCGATAATGACTCCACCATTGCCTGCACCACCGATCCGCAGGGGCCGGTCCATGGCTGGTTCCTTGCGGCGCAGAATGATGAACACGATTGCCACCAGAAGGTAGGCGATCACAATGCTGGGGGCGCCAGAGTCCACCAGCCAGACCAGCATCGCCTCACCGAAGAACGGCGCGAGGAACGACAAGCCGCCGATGAAAAGCAAAGCGTTGACAGGCGTGCGGTATTTCGGGTGCAGTACGCCAAACCATCGCGGGAGCATGCCGGACCGGGCCATCGAATACATCAGCCGTGACGCGCCCAACAGCAGTGAGTTCCAGGACGTCAGGATCCCGGCGATACCGCCGGCAATCAGGATCTTCGCCATTACATCTGTACCAAATAGTGCACCCATCGCATCCGCCGTCGCGATATCAGCCTGAGCGATCTCGTTGGCAGGCATTGCCGAGGACGTCGTGAGAACCGTCATCACGTACCAAATGGTTGCGAGAACCACTGCGATAACCACCAGACGGCCGATCTGTCGCGGTGGAATGTTCACTTCCTCCGCAGACTGCGGGATGACATCGAAGCCCACAAACAGGAACGGCACCACTACCAGTACGGCGAAGTATCCGCCCATCCCTCCGGTGAAGAAGGGCTCCATGTTGTCGGTTGATCCACCGGTAAAGGAGCCGAATATCAGCATCAAGCCGATGATCAGCAGCAGCAGTACGACGAAGGTCTGGGCCACACCTGCCAGCTTCACTCCCCGGATATTGACACCGGTAATGACGACGGCGGCGATGGCACCGACCAGGGCCCAGGTGAGATGCACCTGGCTGCCGGCGATTTCCCACAGCGGCACCTGATTCAGATCAGGGAAGAGGTAAAGAGCGGTGCGGGGGAGCGCCACCGCTTCAAACGCCACAATGGTGACGTAGCCGCCGGTGATGGCCCAGGACCCGATGAAGGACCAGCGCGGACCCATGCCTCGCAGGAGGAAGTTGTGCTCACCGCCTGCTTTGGGCATCGCCGCGGTGAGTTCGGCGTAGGTCAACCCGACGACGGCCATGATTACACCACCCGTGATCATGGCGAGGGTGGCGCCCATGGTGCCGGCGTCGGCAATCCAGCCCCCGGTCAGCACTACCCAGCCGAACCCGATCATGGCACCGAAGCCCAGTGCCAAAGCGTCCCAGTTGCCGAGAACTTTCAGGAGCGAAGTCTCCGTCGGTGTAGATGGTGCTTTGCCCATGGGTGCCTCTTTCGTGGTGGATCAGTGACGATTAGGAACACAGTAATACCGATTGGTCCATGAGTCTGTAGCGAGTCGATAC
This sequence comes from Arthrobacter sp. CAL618, assembly GCF_000468215.1. NCBI lineage: Bacteria > Bacillati > Actinomycetota > Actinomycetes > Micrococcales > Micrococcaceae > Arthrobacter > Arthrobacter sp. CAL618. The sequence goes on from NZ_ASZW01000019.1 coordinate 37,934, forward strand.
ATTACTTGTGGCGCACCACCACCCGGGTCAGTGTTAGTGACCTTCTGGAGGTTGCACCGTGTCACCGTCGTCGCTGTCTTGGGCGCAAGGAGTTGCGAACTGGTCGATTCTGGGAGGTTTTCCGCGGGCCATCCGCTGAAATGTCCGAGGCGAATGGCATACTTTTTGTACTGCGACGGTATCCTCCGTCGATGTTCACCATGGGGGAAACATGGATCACAGTCCTAGCTCCGCTACGCACGGCAACACCGACGAGCCAACAGACCTTACCGGGTCGACGAAGACGGGGCGCTCAAACGATGACCGGGCGCTGGAAGTACCGCCCTATGCGCTGGATTTCCACCCCGCGTACTGGCCATGAAGCTCCCACAGTGGGCGGGCAGCAGCGGTGAGTGAACTCAAACCAACGGACAGAGCTGGCGGGTAAGACAGGGTCCAACTCGCCACAGGCGCGCAAGGCTGGCGGCTGCGGCACACCGGGTCCTGCCGATTAAAGCGATAAGGCGATTTCCGTGCTACGGAAATCGCCTTTTCGCATGGTTCACCCCGGGTTATGCGTCCCGGTTCTTGGTGGGTGGTTGCTCGCTCCGGTCGGTGCCGGGTGCAGCATCTTCCGCTGCAGGTGCTGTCACTGTTTCATTTGCTGGGTTGTCCTGGTAAACATCAGGGATTCCGTCGCCGTCGTCGTCGACGTTTTCCTCAGCCTCAATCGCCTTGTACTGCTTGTTACGTGCTCGCAGGATGACTGACGCAACGAGTGCCGCAACAATGGACGCCGTGAGGATGCCGACCTTGGCGTGATCATTGGTGGAGCCGTCTGGGGTGAAACTCAGATCCGCAATCAGGAGGGAGACCGTGAAGCCAATTCCCGCCAGCAGCGCCACCCCGATCAGGTCCACCCAACGCAGGGCAGGGTCGAGGTTGACCCTGGTGAGTTTGGTGAGCAGCCAGGTGGTCCCGACAATGCCGATGGGCTTGCCGATCACCAGGCCAAGAATGATTCCGAGCGCCACCGGATCGGTCACCGCTGAAACAAACCCGCTCCAGCCGCCGATGGTGACACCTGCAGAGAAGAAAGCGAAGACGGGGACGGCGAAACCTGCGGATAGTGGCCGGATCCGGTGTTCGAACAGCTCCGCCAGGCCCGGGCCCGCATCAGGTCCCGCGGTGGCCTTTCGATGCAGCACGGGGACGGTAAACCCGAGGATAACCCCAGCGACTGTCGCGTGGATACCACCGGCGTGCACGAGGGCCCAGACGACAAAGCCGATGGGCAGCAGGATGAACCAGGCAGCGGACGGTTTCAGGTGAAAAAACTCGCGATACTTCTGCGCCAGCACCGCGTAAAGCGCCAGCGGGATGAGGGCCAGAAGCAGGGGGGTGACCTGGATATCGTCCGAGTAGAAGATGGCAATGATGGAAATGGCGATCAGATCGTCAACTACAGCGAGCGTCAACAGGAAAATCCTGAGCGCGCTGGGCAGATGTGATCCCACAATGGCCAGCACTGCGACGGCGAAGGCGATGTCGGTGGCGGTGGGAATGGCCCACCCACGGAGGGTGTCCGGGCTGAAGATGTTGATCCCGACATAGACCAGGGCCGGGACGACTACGCCGCCGACTGCTGCAGCAACCGGGACTATCGCCTTGCGTGGGTTACGCAGATCCCCTGCTACAAATTCCCGTTTCAGTTCGAGACCAACAAGAAAGAAGAAGACAGCCAGCAGGCCGTCAGCCGCCCAGGCACCGAGGCTTAGTTCCAGATGCCACGGCTCGTAGCCGAAGGTGAAGTCCCGCAACGCGAAGTAGCTATCGGCCGCGGGGGAGTTGGCCCAGATGATTGCTGCGGTGGCAGTGATCACGAGCAGGATGCCGCCAACGGTTTCCTTACGGAGGATCTCGCCGACTCTGAGTGATTCTGAGTATGTGCCGCGGCCGAGCAACCCTGATTTTGGTTTGGGCTCGGTGGTGGGGTCTGCCATAAGTAAAGCTCCTGGATTGGGGTCGACAAAGATAATGCCGACCAGTCTTCCCGGCTCACCTTCGTTTCAGTCTACCGGTCCCGCACCCTATGAGGTCCAGTGGGTTCTGATTGAGCCGCCGCCGTGCAGTGACTTAACGGGGCTGCCTTTTCCTCCGGATAGCGATCCGGCGGGTGAGATCGGAGGCTGCAAGGACGGCAACGGTGATGGATATCGCGATCAGGGCGAGCATGAAATAGAGCCCAATCAGGGTAGCCATGGGGGACTGTGCCTCGCGCAGCATCGCCAGTCCTCCCACCAGCCCAACAGCCCAGAAAGCCACCACGCAGGCGAGGACTCCCACTGCGGGCAACCAGTCACGATTGGTCCGCAGCCACCGCCACGTGCCAGCCGTCACCTTGTTCATTTTCTCCATGCCTCATAGTGCGCCCTGTGGCGGCCGGATCACCGCTGGGACACGTGTCGGCTCGGTCACGTTTCGATGTCCTGATCCAGGCGGAATGGTGGGTACTCATCACGCATCAGGGAACCGTAGGCCAGAACCCGGTAGATCCAGCGGTTCAAGCCGATGATGAAAGCGAACAAAGGCCGCGGGTAGTTGCCGGTGAAGAGCATGGCCACCACCCCGACCAGCACCAGCAGCCCTAGCAAGGACAGGCCGCCGGTGGCGTCATACTCTCCACTTTGCACCTGCCAGCCCCAGGTGGCTGAGCCGGTGATAGCAGCCACGATGAGCAGGTGTGGGATCAGAAGGAGCCAGGATTTGATGAGCACCAGACCACGGGAGAGCCGCTCCGGATACTCCACCACGATGTCGGCTGGGTAATCGGTGCGTCCCAGAGTGAATGGGGGATACCTATCGGTGCCGGCAGCTGCATAGGCGTAGAAGGCCACCCGCCAGTTCCATCGCAGTACCCCCACGTTGAATTTGAAGAGCGAGCGGGGGTAGCGGCCGGTGAAGAGGATCGCGAACCAGGCCACCAGGGTGGTCACGGCGAAGGCGAACCAGAGGAAAAACAGTACGAAGAAATGTGGAATGGCCAGGAACCATTTCACCAGCCACATCCAACGGGACAGTGCGGGGTCGAGTTGCGCAACGAGGTGCACCGGGTACGACGGCGGTCCGGCAGCAACTCCGGCAGCAACTCCGGCAGTCGGTCCGGTCACCGGGGCAGCCCGACGCGGCGTGGTTTCGGGGCCGGCGGTGCCGGATTCGGGTTGGTTGCGTCCCAGCCCGATGGCGCCGATAACAAGGAGAGGCAGACCGATGGCCAGGGTTACAAGGCCGATGATGAGGACGATCGCGCCGGCAGGGCGAATCAGTTCGGACCGGAAGCCAGCCTGGAGATCGACCGAGAAGCCAGGCGAAGCATCGGCATTCATCACGACGACGGTCCAGTTGCCCGGCTCGATGTCCCAGATGAGTTCCTGCTCTCCCGGCCCTGATGCTGAGGCAGCCCAAAAATCCTGGGATTCTGGTTCCGCTGGTGCTGCTGACCCCGAAATGTTGCGGTAAACCGGACGGAATGGATCGAAGTCGACGTCCCGCAGTTCGGTGCGGTTAACCCCAGCGAGGTACTCGTCGACCTCATCCTGTGGTGCCAGGCCAATAAAAATTTCAGCGTCCGGTTCGGCGGCGCGCAACCTGAGCGTCCCGACGTCGAACGGGAGGCGTTCCGGTGTACCCTCGCCGAATGCCTCAAGACTCGGCGAGACAAGCGCATGGGACGCGACAGCGTAGCGTTCGGTCGGGGAGGTGAAATAACCGTCGTCCCGCTGATCGGAGGCAACCCACGCGACGGCGATTCCTCCGGCCGCCATCGACGCGCCGATGATCGACAGGATGATCCCGATGATGAGCATTGCGATTGAACCTGCTCTGTTCATGGAAAGACTCCCCTCCCGCCGAACGGCGTCCTGCCGTCCTGTGCTGTCGCCTAAGAGTGTTGGCGCACCGATATCGCTCGATAGGGTCGAAAGTCCCAAGAGTTGTGGGTGTCCACGCAGCCCTGGTCGTCGCAGCTCTATTCGGGCACAAAGGCACTTCCTGCGGTTCCCGGGCGCCGGTACATCTAGCTGATGACCAGATCACCGACACTTGCGGCAGCGCAGCCACCCTTCGACGCCGTCATCTTTGATTTGGATGGCGTGGTCACCAACACGGCGGTCATTCATCAGCGGGCCTGGGAGGATGTCTTCGAAGCAATCATCAATGATCCAAGATGCCCGTCCGACGCTGACCGTTCCCCCTTTACCCAGGACGACTACTTCAGGACCGTTGACGGTAAACCACGGGAGTCGGGACTGATCGACCTGCTGGCGTCGCGCGGGATTCCCCTCGGCCTGGGTCAGGTCACGGATGCCGTGGGGGACTGGACCGCATATGGGTTGGGGGCGCTCAAGAACAGGGCCTACCTGGAACGGCTCGCTGCAGACGGTGTGCAGGCCTACCCGGGAACCAGTCGGCTGCTCAAGACGATGCAGGATGAGGGCGTGCCCGCTGCGATCGTGACCTCCAGCCGGAATGCCATGCCGGTGTTGTCCGCTGCAGGGTTGGCCGACGCTTTCCAGGTGGTAGTGGATGGGACGCTTGCCCTACAGTTGGGCCTGCCCGGCAAGCCAGCACCGGACGTCTTCCTTGAAGCCGCCCACCGGTTGGGGGTATCACCCGAACGTGCCGTTGTCATTGAGGATTCGGTGGCCGGTGTGTTGGCAGCCCGCCGCGGCGGCTTTGGTCGTGTTGTAGGCATCGACCGGCTCACGGCACGCCGGACGCTTGAAGAGGCTGGAGCGCACGTCGTGCTAAACGACGTGAGCCAGCTGGATCTTGGCGTGGTCCTCGGGGACCCCTGGCAGCTGGTGTATCGGGGCATGAATTCCGATCATGAGGGCCACCGTGAAGCGCTGACAACCCTCGGCAACGGCTATCTGGGTGTGAGGGGGGCAGCGCCGGAGGGCGGAGAATTTTCGTACCCAGGGATGTATCTGGCTGGGGTCTTCAACCGATTGGAGAAGCAGGTTGGCGGGAGCCGTGTGCTCGAGGAACACCTGGTCAATGCCCCGGATTGTCTCTCGCTGGACATTCGAGTCGATAGTGGCGACTGGTGGTCGGCGGGAGGTCTGCGGGTCATCAGCGAGCTACGAACCCTGGATCTGGCGAGAGCGGTCCTGGAAAGGCAGGTTGTCCTCGAGACCGCTGCCGGCCGGCACCTGCGGGTCGAGCAGCAAAGGTTCGTCTCAATGGCCGAATGCCACCTGCTCGCCACCGAAACCCGGGTCACCCCCTTGGGCTGGGATGGCGCCATCACGTTCCGCACGGGGGTCAATACCGGGACCCGAAACACGAACCTTCCGGACCCCAATGGTGGTGCACGGGTACATCTCCTTGACTGCACCGCCGACGACCACGGGCAAGCCGTCACCGAAACCATTGTCGAAGCTGAAACCACGCAAAGCCGGATCCGCATCGCCGTCGCCTTCAGGGCCGCAGTCGACGGGGAGACAACGCAGGGAATCCCCGGGCGCATCGGCCAGCATCATTTTCGACTGTACGAATCGACCTTGATGGACGGCGAACCGACAGTCCTGACAAAGGTGGTTGCGGTGGTGACATCCCGGGACCGGGCCATTTCCTCGCCGCGAACCGAAGCTCAGTCAATTCTCGCCCGTTCGGGCAGGAACTTCGAGGCGCTCCTTGCGTCGCACGGGGCCGCCTGGCAGCGCCTCCTCCGTCCTTTCCGGGTGGATCTCGACGCGCCGACGCAAGTGCGCCTTGTCCTGAACCTGCACCTGTTCCATTTGCTCCAGACCTTGACACCGCACACCGTGGAACTCGACGCCGGGGTCCCCGCCAGGGGCCTGCACGGAGAAGGCTACCGGGGGCAGATTTTCTGGGACGAGCTCTTCGTGCTCCCGGTTCTCACACTCAGAACTCCCGACGTCGCACGCGCCCTCCTCAACTACCGCTGGCGACGGCTTCCCGCCGCCCGCCAAGCCGCAGCAGACCAGGGCCGAACCGGAGCAATGTTCCCCTGGCAAAGTGGAAGCGACGGCACCGAAGAGACACCCCGCTGGTTGTACAACCACCGTTCAGGCAGGTGGATGGCCGACAATTCCCACCTCCAGCGGCACGTGGGGCTAGCGGTCGCTTTCAACGCCTGGCAGTACTACGAGGCCACAGTCGATCGTGCATGGCTCTTCAGCAAGGGTGCAGACCTGATCGTGGGGGTGTGTCGTTACTTCGCGTCCCTGGTGGAGTACGAGGCGGCCACTGACCGCCACCATCTCCGGGGACTGGCCGGACCCGATGAGTATCACACCCGACGGCCGGGTAGCGACCATCCTGGCGTGGACGACAACTCCTACACCAACGTGATGGCGTCCTGGGTCTTCGTCCGGGCCGCAACCCTCCACCGGACCTTCGTTGGGCATGAGCTCGACGATCTGGAGGCGCGATTGGGAATCAACGCTGATGAGGTGGCGCGCTGGGAACGGATGGGGCGGTCAATGTACGTGCCTTTTGAGGCTGACGGCACCATCAGCCAGTTCGATGGGTACGGCGACCTGGTGGAGCTGGACTGGGCGCGATACCGCGAGACCTACGGCAACATCGAACGCCTTGATCTCATCCTTGAGGCCGAGGGTGACACCGTTGACCGCTACAAGCTAGCGAAACAGGCCGACGTACTCATGTTGCCCTATCTTCTCGGTCACGGCGGGCTGATCACGCAGTTGGCGCACCTCGGCTACACCCTGACTCGGGAACAGCTGGCTCGGACCATCGACTACTACCTGGCCCGAACCGCCCACGGATCGACCCTGAGCAGGGTGGTGCACGCCTCGGTGCTCGCTTCGACCGATCCCAACCGGGCGTGGGACAGCTTCCGTGAGGCGTTGGATGCCGACCTGGACGACACCCAAGACGGGACCACCAAATCAGGCATCCATTTGGGCGCCATGGCCGGAACGATCGATGTCGTGCAGCGCAGCTTCGCCGGACTTCGACTGAACGGTGACCATTTGGTGTTTGAGCCGAGCATGCCTGCCGGGCTGGGTGCAGTAGCCTTCAGCATCTCGTATCGGGGGCATCAGCTCCAGATCAATTTGAGTCCAGGCTGTCTCGACATCTCCTCCGCGCCGGGGGACGCTGCCCCGATCTGGATTCAGGTGAACGCTCAAACGAAGCCCCTGGCCGCCGGGGACCTGAAAAGATTCAGTCTGTGACCAGCCGTCAGCGAGCCGTTTCTCGGGGTGGGGCCTTTATGCCCTGTTGATCCCACCGCCGCGACCCTATCGTCACTGTCATGACTAACCAGCGATCCCTGCCGTCGGTCGAGACTCTGCAATCGCAGGCTTGTTGGGACCTGTTGCGGAGTACTTCAGTGGGGCGGCTTGCGGTCTGGGTTGAGGATCACCCCGACATTTTCCCCGTCAACTACAAGGTGGACCACGGCAGTCTAGTGTTCCGCACCGGGGAGGGCACCAAACTCCAGGCAGCAGCAGGCGACACTCCCGTCGCTCTCGAGGCCGACGGCGTTCTGGTGGATGCGAATGTGGCCTGGAGCGTGGTGGTGAAAGGCCGGGCGGAAGTCATCGAGCTCACACCAGACACCCTCGACTCAGTGGGGCTTCTGCTTTTCCCCTGGCAGGCAGGCCAGAAGGACCATTTCGTCCGCATCGTCCCGACATCCCTGACCGGACGCCGCTTCGCCGTGACCCCGCCCCTGATGTGGTGGAGTCCTCTCAGCGACGACCTGCGCGCAAAACTCGAACGTTTGAAGGAAGAAACCGATTGAAAGCCCTCGTTTTCAACCCCACTGGGAGTAGACCCTGAGCCGCGAACCCATCGGGCCGATCAACTTGATCACCAGGTTTCCGTTGGTGTCCGCGACCCTCCTTGTCGGAGTCGGCGTGGCGGTGCTCCTCGTCAGCTCGCAGCCTGCTGCCGCACAACTGGCTGCGAGCAGCTACGCCCTCGCCGTTGCAGTGTTCCGCTCCGTGACGATGGTCCGGGGACTGTTCCACGGTCGATTGGGTATCGATTTGCTCGCTGTCGCAGCGATCGGCTCAACGGTGGCGGTCGGCGAGTACATTGCTTCCCTGATCGTCGTCCTCATGTTGACCGGGGGCGAGGCGCTGGAAGACTTCGCGCACGGACGGGCAACGAAAGAGTTGCGCGCGCTACTCGATCGCTCCCCCCGCACAGCGCACCGCGAATCACCGGGGCTTCCCCTGCAGGACATCCCGGTGGCGGACGTCGTACCGGGGGATTTCCTGCTCGTTCGGCCCGCCGAGACGGTACCGGTCGACGGCACGCTGGCGTCCGATGCCGGTACCTTCGACGAGGCTGCCCTGACAGGGGAAAGTCTTCCCGTGGAACGGGTACACGGTGACCGTTTGCTCAGTGGCACCGTGAATGGGGCCGATGCAGTCCGCATGAAGGCGACCGCCACCGCATCCAATTCCCAGTACAGCCAGATCGTTGCCCTCGTCCAGGAGGCGGCAGCAAGCCGGGCACCGATGGTCCGACTGGCCGATCGATACGCCGTCCCGTTCACCGTGTTCGCGTTTATCCTGGCTGGGGTGGCCTGGTTCCTCAGCCAGGACGCAGCACGTTTTGCCCAGGTGCTGGTGGTCGCAACCCCTTGCCCGCTGCTGATCGCAGCCCCTGTTGCGTTCCTTGCCGGCACCAGCCGGGCCGCCCATGCTGGGATTATCATCAAGAATGCGGGGACGCTGGAGCAGCTCAGCCGGGTACGGACCGCCGTGTTCGATAAGACCGGGACGCTCACGTCCGGGCGTCCTACCCTCCTGCAGGTCCAGATCGCGGTGGGAACCGGGGACGCCCTCACTGAGGAACGGTTGTTGCAGCTTGTCGCTTCGGCGGAGCAGTATTCGTCCCACGTCCTCGCGGGGTCCGTCATCGAAGCCGCTTCGGCGCGTGGACTGACCCTTCTGCCGGCGGAGAACGCGAGCGAACACGCCACCGATGGAGTGAGCGCCGATTGCGGCGGGTACACGGTGATTGTGGGGAAGCCAGCCTTCGTCCGCGCCCGGACCTCCGGATTTGAAAGCGTCGACCTGGTCAGTGGTCAGTTGGGGATCTACATTGGAGTCGACGGGATCTACGCCGGGGCTCTGATCATGAGCGACCCCTTGCGTGCCAACGCCGTCGATACCCTGGCCGCGCTTAGACGGTTGGGCGTTTCAGAGACTGTTCTGCTGACGGGTGATGCCGCTTCCACGGCCGAACACATTGCCGATGAAGCGGGAATCACCCGCTTCATCGCTGATTGTCTCCCGGTCGACAAGGTGAATGAGGTCGCCTCCCTGTCATTGCGGCCGGTGATGATGGTCGGGGATGGAGTCAACGACGCTCCGGTGCTGGCAGCGGCCGACGTCGGCATCGCGATGGGTGCCAAAGGTTCCACTGCCGCCAGCGAATCCGCCGACGTCGTGCTGATGCTCGACGACCTGTCACGAGTCGCTACGGCCGTCGACATTGGTCAGCACACCATCCGGGTGGCGAAAGCCAGTATCTGGACGGGGATTGTTCTCAGTGTCGTCCTAATGATCGCTGCATCCCTGGGGATGGTTCCCGCGGTGGCTGGCGCGTTGCTGCAGGAGTTGGTGGATCTCGCAACCATCCTTAACGCGCTCCGGGCGCTCGGCGGG
>NZ_ASZW01000020.1:0-14105 GCF_000468215.1 Arthrobacter sp. CAL618
GCCGGCCCGCCGTCACCGCCGCTAGTAGCGGTCCGGTTCCTCCCCAAATTCGAAGTAGCGACCGTGGACACTCGTAGGAACCACCTCAACGTAGGTGTACTTTCGGGTCGGAATCCAGGGTTTGAGCGGTAGCTGATCCACCTTGTCGACCTCTGACTGGGCGTCGATCACGCGGGCCACTCCTTTAACGACAACGCTTCGCGCCTCGCCTGCGTCAATCTCGTCCACCTCAAAAGCCACCCGGTTGTTCACCGTCAACTCAGCCAGCTTGGTCCCGGGATTGGTCCTGAAGAGAAGCCTTCTCTCGTGGGCAAGAAAATTGATCGGATAGATGTCAGGATCGCCCATGACGCTGACCGCCAGGCGACCATGTTGGTTTCTTTGCAGGACGGTCCACGACTCCTCTGCAGAGAGGGTGGATCCTGGGCGCTCGTCACTTTCCATCGTCATGCTCCTTGATAGGTCGAGTGGGTTCGTCCTGAGGCACAACCAGGACTGGGCAATGGGCGTGTGCGGCGCAGGCCTTGCTGACGGATCCCATCGGGTGGTTGAGGAATCCCCCGGATCCCCTGCGCCCCACCACCAGCAGTTGCGCCGTTTGGCTTGCCTCGATCAGGGCTTCCGTTGCCCCGTCGAATTTGACAGACACCGAGAGGTTGTCCGGCCGGGAGGCACCGAAGGCCCTGTCCAAGGCTTCCTCGACCAGCGATTCAACACTTTCGCTCAATTGTGAGGTGAACCGATTGGGTTCGGTTTCAAAGCGTGACGCCGCGCGCTGGTCGGACTTCTTGATGCAGGAAATAACCTCGATGGGTTCATTCATCAGCTTCGCCATTCGCCCAGCTACTAGCAGAGCGCTGGACGAGTATTCCGATCCGTCCACACCAACAACGATTCCACGCGAGTTCGATAGTGAGTTCATGGGGCCAGCCTGCCCTTCGGGTAGCAAACGCACTAGGGCCGAAGGGCATGGGTACGGGTGACCAACTCCCTTACCCAAGTGGTTTATTGGGCTGCCGCACCCGTTTGTAGATCCAGTCTGCAATCAGCATGCCGGGGATGGCCAAAACGGCAACGATCAGTCCCGACGGCGGTGGCGGTGCCTGTCCGAGGACTGCTGCAACAGGGGGTACAAAAAGAAACAGGGCGAGTGCTGCAAGTTCGGCCGCGCCAGCCCACAGCAGCAAGCGGTTACTGAACCACCCCTGTTTCCATGGCGGCACTGTTGCGCTGCGGCAAGCAAAGGAGGTTGCCAGCTGCCCGAAGACGACGGCGGCAAACGCAGCTCCCGATGCGGCAAGCACCAGTTTTTCGTCCCATGGTTCGCCACGGACCCAACCTCCGCCGAAGAGCACGAGGGAGAAGGCTGTCATGCTGATGATCGCTTCGACAGGGCCGAGGATGACGAAGGCTCTGAACATCAAGTTCCGGTCCATGAGGTGGCGCCGCTCCGGGGGCCTGGTCAGGACCCGCCGACCCGGGGGCTCGGCTCCGAGCGCCAGAGCGGGAAACAGGTCAGTTCCAATGTCCAAGGCGAGAATCTGTAGGACACCCAGGGCGAGCGGGAACTGGCCACCGGAAAGTGCCCAAACGACAAACGGTGTGAGCTCGGCGACGTTGTCTGTCAGGTGGTAGGTGAGGAAACGGCGGATATTCGAGTACGTGGCGCGGCCTTGTTCAATCGCTGCGACAATGGTGCCGAAATGATCGTCGAGCAAAACCAGATCGGCCGCCTCTCGAGCTACGTCGGTACCACCCCGGCCCATGGCAACCCCAATATCAGCTTGCTGCAAAGCGGGTCCGTCGTTCACTCCGTCGCCAGTCATGGCCACAACATGACCCCTGGATTGGAGGGCGCGGGCTACACGAAGCTTCTGCTCGGGTGAGACCCGGCTGACCACCATGCCGTCCCGATCCAGGAGTGCACCAAGGATCTGCTCGTCCTCGGGTAGGTCCGCACCCTGAACCACCAGACTGGGGTCATCCGTCAGCCCGATTTCCTTCGCAATTGCCGAGGCTGTGGCTGGATGGTCGCCAGTGATCATCGCTACCTTGATTCCGGCTCTCCGGGCGGCCCTGATTACCTCGGCGACATCCGGGCGAGGGGGATCATGAAGACCGATGAGGCCAAGGACGATTAGATCCCGTTCGATGTTCTCAGTGGGCTGATCCAGCCAGAAGGATCGCGGGCCGGGCAAGTCTCTTCGTGCCACTGCTATCACCCGTAGGCCTCGGGAAGCCATCGCCTCGACCTGCTCCTCGAGCCGCGTGGCGCGATCTGCACAGAGCGGGAGGACAGATTCCGGGGCGCCTTTGACGTAGAGGGTGGGGCCGATTAGGACAGACTCCCGCCGTCGGTGCGCGTCGAAAGCGAGACGTCGGTCTGGCGCCAGGTTGTCAGGTTCATGCTGGAGGAGACGCCGTGCAAGAACATCGATGGCCGCCTCCATCGGATCGCCGTTTGCTACCCACTCCCTTCCCTCCTTGACGACGCGACCCTGGGAGGCAGCGCGTGCCGCCACAGCGACCTCAAGGGCCATGGCTCTCCCCGGGCCATCGACGACGGCATCGGGCTCGTACCCGTCGCCGAGGACACGTACCGGGCCCGACAGGGTGAACACCTCAACGGCATTCATCCGATTTTGGGTTAGTGTTCCGGTCTTGTCCGTGCAAATGAAGGTGGTGGATCCAAGCGTCTCGACTGCTTCCAGGTTGCGAACGAGGGCGTTCCGCGAGGCCATCCGTTGAGCCCCCATCGCCAGTGAGAGCGTGACCGTCGGGAGGAGCCCTTCCGGGATCAGTGCGACGGCGACACCGATTGCAAAAAGGAAGGAGTGCCGCCACTCGATTCCAACCAAAACTGAGACTGCAAAGAAGACGCTTGCGACGGTCAGGGCGATTATCGCAATGACACGGACTATTCGATGCAGCTCCAGGGTCAACGGGGTAGGTGGGGGTTCGGTGGTGTTCGTGAGCGAGGCGATCTCTGCGATTCTTGAGTTCCCTCCGGTAGCAGTGACCACCCCCTCTGCCTGACCATTGACCAGGAAGGTGCCGCCCCATGCTGCCTCTCCAACAACTTTAGACAGCGCATCGCTCTCGCCAGTCAGCATCGATTCGTCAACCGTGCAGGCCGACGCAGAAGTAAAACGAATGTCTGCGGGAAGACGGTCCCCAGCCATCAGAATGACGACGTCACCAGGAACCAGTTCACTGGCGCCGACACTCCGTTGGCGTCCATCACGCCGGACGCTGACTTGCGACGGAAGTAAACCTTGCAGCCGTTCAGCCGCATGTTCGGCCCGCTCCTGCTGGATATGGGCAAACACTCCGTTGACAATGACCACCACAACAATTGCAATGCTGAGCTGGGGCAGGCCAGCTAACCACGCCAGACCTGCAGCCCCCCACAGCATCAGGGCGAAGAAATGAGTCAGCTCACTCAAGAATTTCCGCCACGGGGATGCCTTGCGGGCCGCGGGCAACACATTTGGCCCTACCTCAGCCAGTAGCCTTGAGGCATCCGCGCTGCTAAGACCAGGCTGTGGAAGTTCCGGGAGCACTCCCTGGGCGTCATTCATGGCGGACATGGCCTCTCCATGGCTTATTTCTTACCGCATACTGTCGATCCTTCTGAGCGTGCTGGCCAGTGACTTTTGGCCCGATGTGGTCAGATTTGGCTAGGGAACACCTCCCATGTTCCCGAAGGGACTTAGTGCCCTAGAGGCGTCGCTGGCATGTCACCACAATGGAGCCAAGGCAGTTCAAGTGGAGGTGTTCATGCCATGGGTTCAGCATCGGGCTCCCGGTCAATCGTTCTGGGCGTGCCGTCCAGCGGACCGACGCCTGAAGCCTTCTTCTGGGCAGTTACCCGGGCGGCGCGTCTGCGAAGGCCACTGATCCTGGTACACACGCTGGATGACTATTGGGTCGGTCCGGAGGTCTCCTACTTCGAGGACCTCATGCGTCACGGCCGGGAAGTCCTTGAAGAGGCGGCCACGAAAGCCAACGAACTGGCACCCTCGGTCAAGGTGTCTACCAGACTCCTACTGGGGGATACCGCCAGGGTGTTGTCGGATCTGTCGGAAAATTCCAGTCTGGTGGTTGTGGGGACCCATAAACTCGGACGCGTCGAGAGTGTAATTTTTGGTGCTCTGAGCCTGAATGTGGCCGTGGCAGCCGTATCGCCGGTTGCAGTCATCCCCGAGGCGTCTATGGAAGGACGGTCGGGCGTCGTCGTGGGCGTTGACGGGTCCGCCCATTCCCTCGGCTCGGTTGCCTACGCGGCGCGGGAGGCCGATCGTCTGGGTGAGGACCTGTACGCGGTCTACTCCAGTGAATCACCGAACCTGCGGTTGCGTGGGTCCATTCCACACGATGTGGTGACACGGCGGATCGAGGAGGAACGGGTCAACCTTGCCGAGTCGGTGGCGGGCCTCACCGAACAGTATCCGGATCTGGTGGTGCATCAACATCTGGAGTTGAACGCGTCGCCTGCCAAAGCGCTTGTGACGGCTGCATCGCGGGCGAAGCTCCTGGTAGTGGGTCGGCGTGGCCGCGGAAAGCTCACCCGGCTTCTGCTCGGATCGGTGAGCCGAAGTGTCCTGTGGCATATCGAATGCCCCACGATCGTTACCCCCAACAGGGCGGTGACCGAGGGCCCGTACCGCTAGTCACGGGTGCCCCGACGTGGGTGACAGCCAGGGGCTGGAGGAGTATCTTGAGCCCTATGGAGCCAAATCCCTATCTTCGATTGGTCCATGGGCTCGAGCAGAACGTGGCGCTGGACCGCGCCGTGGACCTGGTGGAACCCTTCGCATCGCAACTGGTGGCCCACGCGCCGATCCGCCGCATGTTTCACGGCGACGCCACAGGCCTGCCGTTGCATCCGGTTCTGACCGATGTTCCGTTCGGCGCTTGGTTCATGGCCGACTTTCTCGACTTCTTCCCGGATGAGGGATCGCGGCGGGCGGCTACCCGGTTGGTTGGGTTGGGTGTTGTATCTGCTGCGCCGACGGCCCTCACCGGGTGGGCCGAGTGGGCCCTTTCCGACCCCGGAACTCGCCGGGTGGGGGTGGTTCATGCGTCCGCCAACGCCGTCGCTGTCCTGATCTTCGCCGGTTCCTGGCTGGCCCGACGGCGAAACCGACACAGCATGGGCATCGGTCTCGCTCGGCTAGGCAGCGTGTTTCTCGTGGTGGGCGGCTTTCTGGGCGGTCACATGAGTACCCGAACCCGTGCCGTCATCACTGACCCAGCTGGGGTGAACAGTTCCCGGGCAGGGAGCCCCGATCAATAACGGTGACTGACTCGGCAGCGCGGACCCGACCCAGATTCCAGCCCAACCAATCGTCAGAGGTCTCAGGTGCGGGCTGGAACGCCACAACGCAGCGGGCAATCTCCCGCGGTAAACCCTCAATGACGGCGGGCGTCGCATCGGCGCCCAGAGTGGCCAGATAGGCGACATCCAACTTGCCGCTTTCCACGTAACGGGCGATGTTCTGCTCGGCCACCCAGGCTGCCGGGTTGGCGACGCCGATAACCAGCAAGAGCGCAGCCCCAGAGGCCAGTGCAGCCCGAGGCAGCCACCAGCCGGATAGCTTTACCCCGGCCACCATCACCAGCACCACCAGCAGACCTAGCCACACCTCGAAAGCGTCCACCAGCACGCGCAGCACCGTGAATCCGTAGGCCTGCTGATAGACGGACATCCGGTTCAGGGCCGACGCGACCACCACGAGCGTCAGAACAGACAGCGAGCCGAGCGTGAGACGCAGCAGCAGCCGGTCCTGAGCTGTCGCTCGAGGGGCTTTCCGGACCGTCAGGCCAATGGTCGCCAGGGTCAACGCCGTCGCAATGGTCAACTGGGTGAAGCCCTGATGCACGTAGTCCGCGTAGCTCAGCCCGGTGGTGTTCCGCACAAACTCATGGCCACCCCACATAGCCGATGCCTGGGCAGTCACGAAGGCAAGAAATACTGCGACGACGACCGCCCACCGGGACCAGCCATTCCCAGGCCCGACGCACTGGCTGCCCAGCAGTCAGCGACACCTTCTCCACGAGAGGCGGGTTGATCGCCAGATAACAGGCGGCGAGGACCACGCCGCCGACCACGAACCAGACGAAGACGCGCAGGACGAGGCTGTCTGCCAGCCGCACATCGGGGAGCACCGTTGACACCCACGAACCGAACACAGCGTCGCCAGAGGCGAAAAGGCCACCAAACACGACCAGCGCGACCAGGGAAATGGCTGCGGTGCGCAACATGGGCCACAGCATCCGGTGGCTGGAAGTCGCGGCCACCGTCCTCCCCAGCAGAGGAAGCCCCCGAATGCCGCTCAGCACCCAGGCCACCCCACCGGCGCAGATGGGCAGCAGGCGCTTCGCATCAGTCACCGATGTAGTGACCAGGAGCCCGGCAGCCAGCACCGCCAGAACTGCCAGCCATTCGGCGTCGCGCAGGATGACCAGGGACCCCAGCCCGAGGCATAAGGTGGCGGCGATACCGGTCCACGGCCGACGGCGGTGCAGGGAAAGCGCCAGAACGAGGACCCCCGAGACCAGCAACACCAGTAGGGTGCCCAGCCCAAGATTGCGCTCCGGGAGGACGACGGCGGCGAGCGCCCCGATGGCCAGCGAGGCGTAGACAGGCAAGGGTGCGGTGGGCAGTCCCTGCTCCGGCCACCACCGGTCAACGCTCGATTGTGACGGCCGGGCGGCTGGTTGGTCGGCTGTCCCCTCGGGATGGGCGGCGGGGTACGGGTAGCCTGCAGCTGTCACGGCGATCTCCTTCGGGTTGGTACTGGCAGGGGGCGATCCGTCGGAAGGGCCGGATGCCGGCGGGGGATGGGGCGTGCGGGGGAGTAGGACGAGCATCCGTGCGCCGGTTGACCCTGGGTCGGGGGGCAGAGCCGCAATTGACCCACCATGCTGTTGGGCAATCCAACTGGCGATGGCAAGGCCCAACCCGGTACCGCCGCTGCTGTCGTCCCCCATGCCGAACCGGGTGAAAACCCGCTGTGCCTGTTCGATGGGTATTCCGGGCCCTTCGTCAGTGACCTCGAGCGACCAGAGGTCCCCCTCCGTGGTGGCGACGCCCAGATGAACCGTCCCATCGGATGGGCTGTGCCGCACCGCATTGTCGAGAAGGTTCGACACCACCTGGGCCAGCCGGGCCGCGTCGGCCGTCACCACCAGATCGGGTGGTTCGACCGACGTCGTCAGCTGAATTGGCCGTCCGCCGAGTGTCGCTTCCCGGCAGGCCTGATCAAGCAAGTCAGCGACCCGTACCGGCGCCAGTTGAAGTTCGGCTGCGCCGCCGTCAACGCGGCTAACGTCGAGAAGATCGGTGACCAGGGCGCTGAGCCGTTCGGATTGGGTGAGGGCCGACTGAAGGATGGCGTCGTTGGGTTTGACGACGCCGTCGACCAGGTTCTCGAGAAGAGCCCGTTGCGCGGCAAGAGGTGTCCGTAGTTCGTGGGACACCGTAGCGATTAGTTGCCTACGCTGCTGCTCGGCGGACGCCAGATCCGCGGCCATCGTGGTGAAGGCCCGGGCCAGGGCGCCGACCTCGTCGGCCGAGGTGGCCACCACCCGCGTCGAGTAGTCACCGGTCGCCATTCGTCCCGCAGCGTCGGTCATTTCCCTCAACGGCGAGGTCATTCCGCGGGCCAGCCATTGTGTCACGCCGAGGGCCGCTGCGAGGGTCGCGGGGAGGGTCAGCCAGCCCGGCACGCCAGCCCGGATGCCGACCTGCAGGACCACCACCGCGGCGATAATGCTCAGGGCCACGAGCAGACCGATTTTGATCTTGATGGAGGCTACACCGTCCAGTGGGCGGCGGGGACGCAGCGGGTCGGGTGTCATGGTCACTGCTCCAGGGCGTAACCGACGCCGTGCACTGTCCGCACGCGCGCTGCACCGACCTTGGCCCGGAGAGACTTCACGTGACTGTCGAGTGTGCGGGTGCCGCGGGCATCGGCCCACCCCCAGACCTCGGTCATCAGGGTTTCCCGGGTCCGGACGGTCCCCGGCTGCTCGGCGAGCATGGCGAGCAGGTCAAACTCCAGCGGGGTGAGGTGAACCTCAACCTGGGCGATTTGGACGCGCCGGGTATCCCGGTGGAGCACCAGTTCGCCGACGGCGAGTTCGGGGACCCGGACCGTCGAGAGCTGAGCGGCGCGGTCGACGCGCCGGAGCAGTGCCCGGACGCGGGCCACTACCTCCCGCATCCGGAACGGTTTGGCCACGTAGTCGTCGGCCCCCACTCCCAGGCCGACCAGCATGTCCGTCTCCTGCACTTTGGCGGTCAGCATCAGCACCGGAATGGGTTTCAGGGCCTGGATGCGACGGCAGACTTCGAGCCCGTCGAACCCGGGCAGCATGACGTCGAGAATGACCAGGTCCGGCTTGTGAGTGGTGTAGGCGTTGATGGCGCCGGGCCCGTCAAACGCACTGACCGCGGCGAAGCCTTCGGCGATCAGCCGGTCGGCGAGCGCCTGATTGATGGTCGGGTCGTCCTCGACGACCAGTACTGTGTGGGTGGTTCCGCGGCCCTGTGTCATGCCTCCGAGCCTACAAGCGGGAATCTGGTCGGGGTGCGGCCGACATGTGGAGAACCTGTGAAGGTGCTGGAAGCCGGGCTGGAGGGCAATTTCCTGACCCCCTACGAGTTGTTCTACACTGTGTAGAAATCAGCTTTTCTACGGATCGTAGAACAACTGGATCGGTGGGCTCACGCCCTAGTTGGTTTAAGGAAGTTGCATGGAAGCCCTGGAGCTTGCCCGTTGGCAATTCGGCATCACTACCGTCTATCACTTTCTGATGGTGCCACTCACCATCGGCCTGGGCTTGCTGGTCGCCACCATGCAAACCATGTGGGTGCGGACCGGGAAAGCGCAGTACCTGCGGATGACCAAGTTCTGGGGAAAGCTGTTTCTGATCAACTTCATCATGGGTGTCGCCACCGGTTTGGTGCAGGAATTCCAGTTCGGTATGGCCTGGAGCGAGTACTCCCGTTTTGTCGGGGACGTGTTTGGTGCGCCGCTGGCGATGGAAGCACTCCTCGCGTTCTTCGTTGAATCGGTCTTCCTCGGGCTATGGATCTTTGGATGGGACCGGCTCCCCAAGAAGATTCATCTGGCCACCATCTGGGGCGCGAGTATCGCCTCGATCATGTCGGCGTATTTCATCCTCGCCGCCAACTCCTGGATGCAGCACCCAGTCGGAGTGGAAATGGTCGACGGCCGCCCGGTCCTGGTGGACATCTGGGCTGTCCTGACCAACAACACCCTGTTGGTCGCCTTCCCCCACACCATCCTCGGAGCCTTCTCCGTGGCCGGCGGGTTCCTGCTGGGGATCAGCTGGTATCACCTGTGGAAGCGACGCCGTGACGGAATCGACACCATCGGCCCAGACGGGAAAGTCCTGGTCGGCAGCGTCGAAAGCACGGGACGGGATGCCGCCGACCACCAGGTCTGGCTCCGTTCCCTCCGGATCGGCGCCGTCGTCGCCGTCGTGTCGTTCGCTGGTGTTGCCGTCACCGGGGACCTGCAAGCCAAACTGATGTTTGAGCAGCAACCAATGAAGATGGCCGCGGCGGAAGCGGCCTGCCACGACGGGACCGGTTTCTCGGTGCTGTCGGTAGGAAACCTCGGCTCACAGGACTGCGATGACATTGTGGCAGTGATCGAGGTTCCGGGCATGCTCTCCTTCATGGCCAACGGCGATCTCACCACCGAGGTCCAGGGGGTCAACTCCCTCGTGCCGCAGTACCAGGACCAGTACGGAACGAACCTGCCGGACGATCCGATGTACGGGGAACGCGCCGGAATGGAAATCGACTACGTCCCGGTGATGGAGGTGACGTACTGGGGCTTCAGAATGATGATCACGTTCGGCGCCGTCGCCGCGCTCGCAGCAGCAGTGGCACTCGTCATAACCCGCCGGGGGACAGTCCCGGAATCAAAACGACTGATGCAGCTCGCCGTTTTCGGGATCCTCGCGCCCTTCGGGGCCAACGCGGCTGGCTGGATCTTCACGGAGATGGGCCGGCAGCCGTTCGTCGTTGCCCCTAACCCCGACCCCAACGGCATTGACAACGTGTTCATGTTTACCGCCGCGGCCGTGTCGCCCGGGGTCTCGGCCGCCGAACTCGCGACGTCGCTCATCGCCTTCACCGTCGTCTACAGCGTATTGCTGGTGGTTGAGGTGAAGTTGCTGGTCCGGTATGTGCGTGGCGGGGTTCCCTCGGCCATGCCTGACCTCATTCCCCAGCACGGCCCCGACGACGACGACTCCACCGGCGGGGACATTCCCCCCTCGAAGAAGGGCGACGGCGATGTGCTGGCCTTCGCCTACTAGACCCGTGTGCCCCGCCGCGAACGCGGCCCTGATCGAACGCCTGGAGATTTGAGATGGAATTCCTTCCCACCCTGTGGTTCGTCATCATCGCGTACCTCTGGACCGGATACCTGCTGCTGGAAGGATTCGATCTCGGCGTCGGCATGCTGATGAAACTGTTCGCCCGCACCGACCGCGACCGCCGGGTTCTCCTTAACACCGTTGGACCGGTCTGGGACGGCAACGAGGTGTGGTTGATTACGGCTGGCGCGGCGACGTTCGCTGCCTTTCCCCTCTGGTATGCGTCGCTCTTCTCCACCCTGTATCTGCCGCTGCTGCTGGTCCTGATGGGGCTGATTTTCCGCGCTGTCGGCTTCGAATACCGGGGGAAAGGCGACACGGAGGCGTGGCGCAACCGGTGGGACTGGGCCATTGCGCTCGGGTCGCTGGTGTCAGCATTCGGGATAGGCGCGGCCCTGGCGCTGACGACGACAGGACTTCCCATCAATGCCAATGGCGACCGGGAAGGGGGAGCCTTCGCCTGGTTCAATGGCTATGCGGTCCTCGGCGGATCGGCCGTCGTCTTGTTCAGCCTGGTCCATGCCCTGGGGTTCCTGGTGCTGAAGACCGACGGCGACATCCGCAACCGGGCCCGGCGGCAGTTCCTCAGGTGGCTGCCACTGGGGCTGCTGCCGATGGCTGGCTGGGCGATCGTGGTGCACGCCACCGGCGGGAAAACCGTCACCTTGCTCACGCTGGTGATCGCAGTGGTTGGCGCTGTCTATGCCTGGTCCATGGCGCGCCGGCGCCGGGACGGATGGAGTTTCGTCGGGATGGCTGTCTTCCTCGCCGCTGGCACCACCACGATCTTTACGGCCGCGTTCCCCGTGGTCCTCCCGTCGACCCTGGACGCCGCGTTTGACCTCACGGTGTCCAACGCTTCATCCTCGGGCTACACGCTCGGCGTGATGAGCGTCGTCGCCCTCGTGGGGTTGCCCGCCGTGCTCGTCTACCAGGGCTGGACCTACTGGGTGTTCCGCAAACGGGTCAGCCGGAGCCAGATCCCCACCGCCCACGCCGTGAGAGCACAGTGAAACCAGCGCTAACCCTGGGTGTGGCCGGTAAACGCGCCCTCTACCTCCTTGGCCTGCTCGCTGCGCTGAAGGCCGCTGGCCTGGTCCTCATCGCCCAGGCCGTGGCTTCCGGTATCGCTTCCCTTGCCGTTTCGTCTACCGCGGTATCCGCTACCGCCGTTTCCCCCACTGCAGACTGGTCGTCCGTCCTCGTCCTGGGTATCTCCGGGGCGCTCCTCCGGGCGTTGGCCACCTGGTGGCAGGAAGCCGTTGCGCAGCGTGCCGCGACCGGTGCCAAGGAGGAGCTGCGAACCGCGATCACCACCCGCGTGATGAACGACGGCGGGACGTCGGCCGATGCCGGGACCGGCGCGCTGAGCATCCTGGTCACCCGGGGGCTCGACGGTCTGGACAACTACTACACCAAGTACCTGCCCGCGCTCGTCACTTGTGCTGTGGTTCCGCTGTTGGTCGGTGCACGTATCCTCGCCGCCGACTGGCTCAGCGCCGTCGTGATCGTGGTGACCGTGCCGTTGATCCCCGTCTTCATGATCCTGATTGGCCTGCACACCCAGGACAAGGTCCAGGAGGCGTCGGCGTCGCTGAACCGGCTCTCCGACCACCTCCTCGAACTGTCCCGCGGACTGCCGGTTCTCGTCGGCCTGGGCCGGGCGGGCAGCCAGACCAGGGCACTCCGGGACGTCGCCGGGCAATACCGGACCAAAACCATTGAAACGCTGAAGGTTGCGTTTCTGTCCTCCCTTGCCCTCGAACTGATCGCCACCATCTCAGTGGCACTGGTCGCGGTGGTCATCGGGGTCCGGCTCATCGGCGGCGATCTCAGTCTCGAAATTGGCCTGCTGGCGCTGATCCTTGCCCCCGAGTGCTACCAACCGCTCCGCGACCTCGGCGCAGCACACCACGCGAGCGAGGAAGGCCTCGACGCGCTTGAGCGGTCCCGCCGGATCACCGACGCCCCACGGAGCCGCGTCCTGCTACCCGGCGCCGTCGCCGTCGCGGACAGCCCAGCGATCACCGTCAGCGGCCTCACGATTGGGTACGGCGGGCGGGACGGAACCGTGGTTGACGGCCTGACCTTCACGCTGCCCCGTGGAACGATTAGCGTGCTCACCGGCCCCAGCGGCGCTGGAAAGACCTCGGTGCTTCAGGTTCTGGCAGGGCTCCGCGGAGACGGGGCGGGGACCCGCGTTGCCGGCACCATCACGGGGGTACACCGGCAAGAGATTGCCTGGATCCCGCAGCATCCGGTCCTGGTGGCAGAAACGGTCGCTGACGAAATCGGTCTCTACTCCGGTCTGGACAGCGCCGCTGAGCGGAGGGAAGCAGCGGCGCGGGCACTGAACCAGGTGGACGCCACGGGATTACTTGACGCTCGCACCGGCGACCTGAGCCCAGGCGAGCTGCGTCGGGTCGCGGTGGCGCGAGCACTGGCACGAATCGCTCACTCCGACATCGCCCTGCTCCTGGCCGATGAGCCAACAGCCCACCTGGACGCACAGGGCGCCCGATCCGTGGAGGCAGCACTGGCACGTCTGCGGGGGCGCACGACGATCCTGCTCGTAGCGCATAACCCCGAGACGGCGTCCCTGGCCGACCAGACGATTGGCGTGTCCGGTGGTTCCGCTGCCGGGCACGACGGCGGTGCCAGGTTAGCCGCGAACACTGGGAACACTGGGAACACTGGGAACACCGCGAACGCTGACTCCGCGCTGCAGCCTGACGGACTGAGCGTGCCTTCCGGTGTGGGCAAGGATGTGCCGGTGTCGGCGGGACGGGTCTCCCTGACGCGCAGCGTAGCGATGGTGCAACCGTGGCGACGCCGGTTTGTGTCCGCGTTGCTCTTCGGTGCGGGCGCAACCCTGTTCGCCGTCGCGCTGACGGCGGTCTCCGGCTGGATGATCGTGAGAGCTTCTGAACAGATCCCCATCCTGTATTTGCTGACGGCGATTGTCGGAGTGCGCTTCTTCGGGATCGGCCGATCCGTATTGCGGTACTGCGAGCGCCTTCGCCTCCACGATGCGGTCTTCGAGAGCACCGACAGGTTGCGGTTGCGGTTGTGGAACGGGTTGCTGGAGCGCCCGGCAGCGTGGCGGAAACTGGCCCGCGGGGGCAAAGTCCTCGAACAGCTGGTCGGTGACGTCGATGAGCTACGCGACCTCACGCCGCGAGCCGTGTTTGCCCCGCTGGTCGGCGTCCTCACGGCAGTTGCCGCGTCCGTCACCACCGCTGTGGTGCTTCCTGCCGGCCTGCCGTCGCAACTGGTGCTGGTGACGATGTGTCTGGTGGTGTCCCCGTTGCTCGTCCTCGCCGCGGACCGCTCAGCGCGTCGGGCGGCGGTTGGTCTCAAAGCCGAAATTCTCGACATCACGGCCCGGATGCTGGCAGCCGCGCCGGATCTCAGCGCCAACTCGGCGGCCGGGGTACTGCGGTCGGATCTTCGTGCTCTGGAGGCCGAGCTGTCCGCAAAGCTGGACCGTAGCGCCTGGGCGCAGGGATTAGCCAACGCCCTCACCGTCTTGACCTGTTCGCTGGGTTCCCTGGCCATGTTGAGCTCAGCTGACGGTGTGAACCCGGCCGCCGCCGCCGTCGTCATCCTGATGCAGCTCGCCCTGATTGAACCCTTCATCGCCGTCAACACTGCCATTCACCACCTCGGAGCGTGGCGGGCGG
>NZ_ASZW01000021.1:0-9534 GCF_000468215.1 Arthrobacter sp. CAL618
CCGCGCCGAACGGCCGCCGGGGGCCAGCGTCTCTTCGCTCGAGCTGCGGGGCGCTTCCTACACCTACCCGGATCAGACGGCTCCCGCGTTCTCGGACGTGTCCCTGGATCTCCGCCGGGGGGAGTGGCTTGCGGTGACCGGCCCTTCCGGGAGCGGGAAATCGACCCTGCTCGGTGCGCTGCTCGGATTCCTGCCGATGCGGGAGGGAAGCTATCTGATCAACGGGGAACCCGTCGGTCTGGCGCGGGCCGGAACGNCGCCACCGGTGCGCCGCGCATCGCGTGGTGCCCCCAGGAAGCCCACCTGTTCCAATCCAGTATCCGGGCCAACCTCGCCCTGGCCCGCACCCCGGCCGACCCACCATCCGAGGCTGAACTTGCTGCCGCTTTGGCCCGGGCCGGGTTGGGCGATTTTGTGCATAACCTGCCCGCAGGACTGGATACCCAGGTTGGGCCGGGCGGCACCTGGCTTTCCGGCGGGCAGCAACAACGCCTCGCCGTTGGCCGGGCCCTGCTGACGAGGGCCGACGTCGTGCTCCTCGACGAACCGACCGCCCACCTCGACCCGGTGGCGGCCCGGGATCTGCTGGCCGATCTGCGTGCTGGACTGGCCGACAGGTTCGTGGTGATGGTCACCCACAATCAGGAAGAGGCCGCGCTGTGCGAGCGGGTTCTCGAGCTCTCGGGTAGGGCCAGACAGGACGCAATCGCCTAGCACCCGGTCCCGGGAAGTACTGTGACCAGGCAGCGCCAGTATCGGGACAATACCGCGCGCGTCACCGGCGGGGCCTATCGTGCCGGCGAATTCAGAACCGGCCGCAGAGTCATTTGCTTGAGGGGGACCAAGGCCCACCCGTGGTCAGTGGTCGGCAGTACTTTCATCCAGTCGGCTTTTACTCAGTTGGCCTTACTCAGTCGGCTTTCACAATGGCGAGTTCATCCCACTCGGTGGTGTACCGGGGGGAGGAATACCGGCGGCTCATGGTCCAATCGGCCGGGGCGCACATACCGGCCCGACCCAGTCCGATACTTCCCGTACCGTACTTCTGGGTCACCTCGCCGAGGAGCGCTCCGATGTTGCGCCGCTCGTGCACCGAAACGAAGACGTCCAGTTGCGGTTGAAACCCGGCGGGGGACAGATCGGTGAGCATCACCCCGGCCCGAGCGTAGGGGACCCCCTCCCCAAGGTGTCCCTCAAGGGCCCCGACAGCCGCCCGCGTCAGGACCACCGGATCAGCGGTCGGGGCGGTCAGTCTCACGGTCACGGACGGGAAGGAGGAAGCAGTCCGGTGGAAATGTGATGTGCCAGCAAAGACGGTCATGCTCTTGGCGAGTTGCTTCGCCCGGGACAGGCGCACCGCCGCGGCCTGCGCGTAGAGACTCATCACCTGATGCATTCCAGCGAGCGTAGTGACCGGCGTCGAAAATGAGCGGGAAAAGATCATCTGCTTTTTGTCCGCGCGCTCCGTTTCCAGTTCGATGCACGGCACACCGCGCAGCTCCAGGATGGTGCGCTGCATGAGGACCGAGAATTTCCGTCGCATCAACAACGGGTCAGCGGCACGAAGGTCAGCGATGGTAAACACGCCGATGGCATTGAGCCGTTTTCCGAGCCGGCCAGCAATACCCCAGACCCCGGTGACCGGGACCCGCGACATGATGTGGTCGATGTGGGCCCCGGGCATGGTGTCGAGATTGCAGACGCCACCCATCGCAGGGTTTTGTTTGGCCACCCGGTTGGCGAACTTGGCAAGGGTCTTGGTCGGGGCGATTCCGACGCAGACCGGCAACCCCGTGTGCAGCGCCATGGCGGCCCGGATGGCCCAGCCTTGATCCTGTAAGGACTGCGGCGAACCCGCGAGACCAAGAAAGGACTCATCGATCGAGTACACCTCCTGCCAGGCGGCGAAGCGTCCCATCAGCTCCATGGCCCGTGAACTCAGGTCTCCGTAGAGCTCATAGTTGCTGGAGCGCTGAATGAGCCCCCAGCCGGGAGCTTGGGCGGAGATTTTGAACCACGGCTCGCCGAGCGGAATGCCGAGGGCTTTCGCCTCATTGGACCGGGCCACCACGCAGCCGTCGTTGTTTGACAAGACCACCACCGGGACGCCCGCCAGGCTGGGATCGAAGACACGTTCGCAGCTGACGTAGAAGCTGTTGACGTCGACGAGAGCTATCCGGGACGGTTTGGTACGGTCGGCTGCTGCCGCCGACGGGTAATGGCCCGGGCCATCGGGCATCCGGGAATGGTAATCGGTCATCGCAGCGGCTTACACGTAGTGCAGGCAGCGGGTGACTACCCCCCACACCGACAAGTCGGACAGTTCAGCGACAGTGATGTCCGGATAGTCGCGATTTTCCGCTTTGAGGATGACCCCGGTGGCGCCAAGGTGTAGCCGTTTGATCGTCAACTCGCCGTCCAGGATCGCCACCACCACCGAGCCGTGGTGGGGCGCCAACGACCGGTCCACGATCAGCTCATCCCCGTCGTTGATACCGGCGCCGGACATGCTGTCGCCGGAGACCCTCACGATGAAAGTACAGGTGGTGTCTTTGATCAGGTGTTTGTTGAGGTCAATCCCGCCGTCGTAATAGTCCTGTGCGGGCGAGGGGAAACCTGCGGGAACGGAGACCGGCGCGACGTCGGTGAAGTGGCCTGGCGGGGTTCCGTGTAACTGAGCAATATGGGCTACAACGGTCACGGCATCCCTCGATTAGTACATATATTCGAACGAAATAAGCGTAGCACCCGACCCGGACCTTTCAGCGGGGCAGCGTCAAAAGTGTGGTCGGCTCAGTGCTAGATTTCACGGGGACGCGGCAACACCACGGGCGGCTAATTGCTTACCGGGTGACCGACTGAAAGCGGATTGGGGAACGAGTGATGGACTGGATCCGGTTCCCTGTGATGGCGATTGTTGCCGCGGGATTCGGCTTTGCCGGCGGGTGGGCAGCGATTGCTGCGGACCGTCATCGCCGCACGCCCGAGGCTGTGACCGCCGGTCAGGTTGAAGTGCCTGAACCCCCTCGGCTGCGGGAAGCTGACTGGGCCGTGTACTGGCAGAAGGACAACATCTGGGTGTTGACCAACACCGGATCAGCCAAGGCAACTGCGGTCGACGTGCAATTCGAGCAGTTCGCTGTGGAGTCCTCGAATCTGCGAAGCACCATGCAGACCTCGGGGGAGGCCACGTTCAGTGGCTATCTGCGGGGAAAAAAGCCAGCCGTGCTCATCTCGTGGGCCACGGAAGACAGCGAACAGCGGGGCCCCGCGCGACGCGCCATCCCGCTTCAGGGCAACCGCCGCTGGCAGGACTGGTGAACTACCAGGACCGGTGATCCGACGCGACCGCTGACCTGCTAGCACTCTCCGAAGCCGCCGTTGTTTCGCTCCGGCAGCTCGGCGGAAGCATCCCACCGTGAGCGGTTCCAAGGCTGGGTGGGGTGGGTCATGGTGTGCGCTCTCCGGTCAGCTGAGCTTCCTGATGCTCTTCCGGAATTTTCTTTCAGCATCGGCCTGGATCGAATTCTCGGCCTCATGAAGCACTCCGTAGGCGTAAGTGTTCTCTCCGGCCCGTCGCGCCGCACGGGATGCTTTGAGGAGATACTCCTGAAAGAGGACGCTGTCGCGGTGGGTTCCCAGAATGTCCTGGATCTTCTCCGACGACTTCATTGACTTTCCCACCTGCCCGCCGAAAGCGAATCCCGAGGCCCCCTCAACCGACCTGATCGCGTAGCGCAGGCGCTTGGACCTCTTGCGCACCTCATGCAGCAACTCCAGCTGGGAGTCCAGATCTGATGCGCGGCTGGCACGTTGAGCGGATTTCACCACGATCTCCTGCTGGCGGTTGACCGCTGGCGGAAGGTTCGTGGCAGCCTTCCCGCCGTTGTTCTTCTCGCCCTTCAGCGGGACCCGGGCGGTGAACTCGTCAAGGGCATCAAGGGTAGCGAAGTATTCAGCGGAATTGAGGTCCCGGAGGACTGCCGAGTAGGCCTTCTGGTACCGGGCGGCCGATGACTTGTCCAACCGCCTCATCACGTGCCGGGGGATTGACCCCGGTGGCCGGTTGGCAATGCGGGTCACGATCAGCGCCTGCATCACTTCCGCGTCACGGGCGGCGCTGAGATTCCGGCCGAGTGACTTCAGCTGACCTTCGAGCTCGCCCGCCGGGCCGCCCTCCAGCAGCGGCCGATAGGTCTTCAGCATGCTACGCAGAGTGCGAGCCTTCACCCGCAACTGGTGCAGCGAACCTGCCTCGTGGCGGCGCACCCGCGGATCCCACGCCACCAGTTCGGCGGCCACCTGGCGGAACGAAGCGGTCAGCACATTCCGGACAGAGCCGGGCTTACCGTGGACCGGAGCGAGCTGGGGTTGGCCACCCATGGCCCGGGCCAGTTTCGACGTGCTGGCGGCTGGGGCGGCGCCAGCGTTCAACAAGGAGTGCTCGACGGCGTCCACCAGGGCCTGCCTGGCATCATCGGGAGCGGGTTCTCCGCCCTGCACTTCTGCTTCCCATTCCCGCCAGGACCGTTCGACGCCGGTGGTCAGGTCCTCTGCGTCGACCACATCATCGCTGATTTCGATCAGCGGGGTGCCAGCCGCATCCACCAGAGTGGTGATGGTGCGGGTGGTCGTGATTCGTGCAACTGGTTCGAGGGCACTATTCCTGACATGGACCCGAACCAGATCGAGTACCTCCGACGGCGGTGTATCGCCCGTGCCGGACAGCGGCACCTGGACCTCGAGCCGGTCCGCGTCCGCCGGGAACTTGGTATGCCAGCCCTCGTCTTTGCCCCCGCGCCGCCGTCGCAGGGTTATTCCGTGGCGCAGCAGCGACCGGTCCGGCAGATCGAAGTACAGGGCTTCCAGAACCACGGTACCGCCGTCGTCCGCGCTGGCCACGCCGGTGATGCCGGTGAGGTCGGGGACCACCTCATGGGTGCCGACGTCGTACTTGCGTTCGATCTCAAGAGATTCGGTGCGTGTCATGGTCTTATTATTGCGTCTGGTGTCCAGCGCCCGTGTGTCCCGAGGGGACGGGCTGGACAGCTGCGTCGACCGCGGCAGCCGACAAATCGTCAAAAAGTTGCTGGGTTTCCCTCACATCCTGTGAGGTCCCGCCCGACCGGAGAATCACGTCGATCTCCGCATCGACCTGCTCCAACTGATGGAGGAGATCCTTGTCGGCGCCACTATCACGCAGCCGTTTGATGGTTAGTTCGTTTGAATAGCTCATGTCTGGCCTCCAGCCGGTCGACGGTGTTCATCCCCGGGCAAGGTCTGCCCTGGGCGACGGGTTTACTGCCGGTGCTGGGAAACCTCTAACGGTGCGAGTCGAGAGTGAGGCGCGCAGTTCGTACCGCGTAGCTGATTCGTGGGGCGCCTCGCAGGACGAAACAGGAAGGATCTTGCCTGTCTGAGAGCGGTGCTGTCTGTTCACGGGATACCTTAACGTGCTGGCTCGCCGTGCGGTCAGACGGTGATGAATGCCCAAAACGACGGTAACCGAGGCCGTCTAGGGCTGAGAATACCCCACGTAGCTGGCAACACCACTCACTCGAACCGGGACGGGTCGCCCATGCCGTGACGCACCACTTCGGCGGAGCCGCTGGAAAAGTCGATCACGGTGGTCGGTTCGGCGCCGCAGTCGCCCGAATCGATGACCGCATCCACCTGGTGGTCGAGCTCTTCCTTGATTTCCCAGCCTTGGGTCAGCGGCGTTTCCTGATCGGGCAGCAGAAGGGTGCTGGACAGCAACGGTTCGCCAAGCTCGGCGAGCAGGGCCTGCACCATCCGGTGATCCGGAATCCTGACACCCACGGTCTTCTTCTTGGGGTGCAGCAACCGGCGCGGCACCTCCTTGGTGGCCGGCAGGATGAACGTGTAGCTGCCTGGCGTTACGGCCTTGATGCTGCGGAAAACATCGTTATTGATGTGGACGAACTGGCCAAGCTGCGCGAAATCCTTGCAGACCAGCGTGAAGTGGTGCTTGTTGTCGAGCTTCCGGATGGAGCGGATGCGGTCCAGCGCGTCCTTGTTGCCCAGCTGCGCGCCGAGCGCGTAGCAAGAGTCCGTCGGGTAGGCGATGAGCCCGCCGGACCTGACGACGTCGACGATCTGCCCGATTGCGCGCGGCTGTGGATCGTCGGGGTGCACATCGAAGAATTTGGCCATGCGAAGAGCATACGTCGCTGGTGGTAGGTCAGGTGATACCCAGTTGAAACCACCCAGCCCACCCCGTCGATGCGTTCCACCACGTGCTGTAGACGACGCTGTCCGATCCGATGACGAATACATCCAAATGTTCGGTCACCCGAGACACGGCGGCGACCTGGCTGCCCGGTTTCGCGACGCCGCCCGAAATGTTGAACCATCCTGCCCACCCGGTGGTGTCGTGCCACCAGGTGCTGTAGATCCGGTTGTCCGTGCCGACGGTGAAGAGGTCCAGGTGGTTGGAATACCGCGCAACTGCAGTGACCGGTGATCCGGCGGACGCCACGCCTCCGGAGACCTGGAACCAGCTGCCCCAACCAGTGCGGGCGCTCCACCAGGTGGACATGATCTTGCCGTCAGGGGCAGTGGTGAACAGGTCCAAATGATCTGGGTGGCGGGCCACCACAGTGACTGTCGCATCAGGCCGGGCGAGCTGCGCGCCGACCTGGAACCAACGGGACCAGCCGCTGCGATCATCCCACCAACAACTCCAGACCCGGTTGTCGGTGCCGATCGTGAATAGATCCAGATGGAACGGGTACCGTGCAATGGCCGTGACGGTCGCACCGGCTGCCGCGACACCCCCTGAGACCTGGAACCACCCGGACCAGCCGGTCCGCACGTCCCACCAGATGGACATGATCCTGCCGTCCGCGGCGGTGGTGAACACATCGAGGTGGTCGGCGTACCGTGCGAGGACGTTCACGGTCGCCCCGGCCCGGGCAACCAGGGTGCCGAGTTGGAACCAGTTGGACCAGCCACCCGATGAGCTCCACCACGCGCTGTACACCCGGTTATCGGTCCCGACGGTGAACAGATCCAGATGTCCGGAGTACCGGGCGACGGCGGTCACCGGTGATCCCGCACCTCCCGGTGAGGCGATGCCCCCCATGAGCTGGAACCATCCCGCCCAGCCGCTGCTCTGGTCCCACCAGTTGGACATGGTGCGCCCGTCGGATGCGACGGCGAACACATCGAGGTGTTCGGGGTACCTATCGATTACCGTGAGGGGCGTCTTTGCCCGCGCGGTCAACGCCGCCAGCGGTCCGATTCGGTTCCAGATCACCTGCCGGCAGATCCGGCAGAACGGCACCCCCAGGTCGCGCATCTTGCAGGCAAACTCCGGCCGGAACGCGCCGCAGTGGTAATAGTGGGCCCCTTCAAAAGCCCCGACCGTCCCGTCGGCCACTGGGCTGGGACGTGAATCCACTGTGCTGCAGTCCGGGTTGGTCATGGTGGGGATGGCGGTTGCCGCGTTGACGGCCCACCGCCACTTCAGGGACGCCCGGTTCCGGTTGATCGTGACGTTCGGTGCCCCCGGCTCCGGACCGGGATGGTGGTCCTGGCCGGTTTCGTCGCCGCCAGCATAGTACGGGTACTCATCGGCGAGCCCGAACGCGGTGTGTCCCATCTCGTGGATCCCGATTTCGGTGGCGCTCGCCGCCAGCGAATACGTCCCGATGGATCCGCCGCTGCCACCGTAAATCGTCGAATTGACGATCAGCAGCACTGTGGTGAATTCCGGTACCTGGGCAGCAGCGACCGTCAGGGCTGTCGCGGCGTTGCACAGCAGCAGACGTCTGATGCCGTTGCCGCCGAACGTGGAATCGAAGTAGGTTCGGACGGTTGCGCCCGTGCCGCCCGCAGCCGCCGGATCGTCTGCACCGGAATCGGTTGACGAGACATTGACCCGGAAGATGTTGATGGCTGGCGCCAGTTCGTTGAATGGCGGTGTACCAAGGAACGCATTCGCCAGTGCGGTGCAGGCGGTATCGAAGGAGGCCTGCTCCGCCGCCCGGAACCCATCCCCCAGGAGCACCACATTGAAGGCCCGGTTTCGCGGCGCCGAGCCCCGGATCTGGGTGGTGCCAATCACTGTCCCATCGGCGGTGGTCATTTCGTGTCACCTCGTCCCTCGATGGCAAAGCTGGTGATGTCGGTGACGCGGAAACCATCGAGTTGTCGGCCGTCCCCGCCGTCGCCGGGCGGTGCAGCATCCCGGCTGCCGGTGTCCTCCGGATCGGGAGCCGCAACGTCGATCAAGGCGATGGACCGTGCAGCGGCCGGGGCCGGGACGACGACGGTGAAAGCGCCAGTGGGCCGCTCCACCTGGACCCTGGTGATGGGCTCGCCCGGAGTTTCCGGGAACACCTCAGCGCTGTGAAGGTCACTGGTCCGCACCGGCACCCGGGTCAGGGGCGTGTCGTCGGCATCCCGCACCTCGGCGTAGCGGCCGGCTCTCACCTCCGGGTGTGCATCAAACCCGGTGACGGCGACATCGACGGGTTGCTGCAGAATCAGCCGGACGTCGTCGCCGTCGTACTCGAAGATCAGCCTGATCGCACTGGGCGTGGGCTGGGGGTTATCGGTCATGGCGGTCTTCTTCCGGTGGGTCTGGCCTTCGTCCTATCCTCCCGTCACGGGCGTTACTCGGCTGTTACCGTCAATCAGCGGTCCAGGCTGTTGCCGCCCGGTGCTTCTCGAGTAACGCCGCAGTAACGTCGGCGGCGTTATGTTGGGTCTTTATCCCATAGGAACCCAGAGGTAGAGTGCCACCATGATTGAATCTGAGTCCTCAGGTAGCCGACCCCGCGGTCAGGAACCGGAGACCACCGGTCGTTTCATAGTTGTTTTCGCCGACGCCGAGGAGAACGCTCCAGAGCTGCTTCGGTCTGCTGCGGGCATGTCCCATGTCGCTGATTCCCGCGACTTCGGCACCCGTGCCGCATCTCCAGCCGACACTGAGGGAGCTGATGCCACGTATTATTCCCACCTCGGGGTTGCTGTCGTGTCCGCAGATCCGCAACAGCAGCGGGCACTCAGCTCGTCGTCCGACGAGGGCACCGTCATCTCCGTCTCCCCGGAACTCATCCACCACGTGCTCACCGACGAGCCCGGGGGAGCCTCGTCGTCGTTCCAGGACAGCGCGCAGCTCACCTGGGGGCTTCAGGCCGTCGCCGCGGACACATCCCCCTTCAGCGGCGAGGGTATCCGGGTCGCGGTGCTGGACACCGGGTTCGACTCAAGCCACCCGGACTTCGCCGGCCGGCAAATCACCGTTGAGTCTTTCGTACCCGGTGAGACGGCCCAGGACGGGCACGGACACGGCACCCACTGCATCGGGACCTCCTGTGGCCCGCGGTCGCCATCCGAAGGCCCGGCGTATGGCGTGGCCTACGAGGCGGAAATCTTCGCGGGGAAGGTACTCGGCGACTCGGGGTCGGGCAGCGACGGCGGCATCATCGCCGGAATCGACTGGGCCATGGCGAACGGGTGCGCCGTGATTTCGATGTCGCTTGGGGCCGACATTCCGCAGGTGCA
>NZ_ASZW01000022.1:0-16220 GCF_000468215.1 Arthrobacter sp. CAL618
GCCGCCGCCGGGAACGGCGCGGACCGCCGGCAAGGGGACTTCGGCTTTGTCGGGGCGCCCGCAAACAGCCCGTTCATCATGGCGGTGGGCGCGCTGGACCAGCACCTCGAGATGGCCTTCTTCTCCGCGAGGACGCTCCCCATCCGGGGCGGGCAATTGGATGTGGCTGGCCCGGGTTTCCAGGTGCGTTCGTCCTGGCTGATGCCCGACCGGTACAACACCATCAGCGGCACCTCGATGGCCACGCCGCACGCTGCGGGAGTCGCAGCCCTCTGGGCGCAGGCATCAGGCTACCGGGGGCGAGAGCTGTGGTCCCTGATGGCTCAGGAGAGCCAACGGTTGCTGCAGGCATCGGTCGACGTCGGCTCCGGTCTGGTGATGGCACCGCAGGAATGAGGGGTCATGATCTTCACCGTCACCGTTGATGACCTGCATCGTTCCGCGATCCAGGAGGTCGCGGAACAGTTGCGGTCCTGCGGGTTGGAGGTTGACCGGGTGCTCGGCAACGTGGGCATGATCACCGGCTCAGCGCCGGAGAACTGCCGGCCGGATCTGGAAGCGGTCGAGGGGGTGTCCTCCGTGGACGGTGAGACTCGCTTCCTCCTGCCTCCGCCCGACAGCGACATCCAGTAGCAGCGACGTCCGGTAGCAGCGACATCCAGTAGCAGCGACGTCCGGGACGCACTCCCGGCTGGCGCCGCGCAGTCGGCTACGGCCCGTTGGTGTTCGCGGTGCCACCGGTTTTGCCGCCGACGTCGTCGAGCACGTTTTGCGCCTGCCGGTCCACCAGCCCGGTGAACAACTGTTGGGCGGCGCCGAAGGTGATCGCCCAGGCCACGATCTGGGCGGGATTGTCCAGATCGCTCAACCCGGGGACGAAGCCGCCGCGCATGAGCTGCAGTCCCAGTACTGCCGTCAGCGCACCTGCGGGGAGCTTCAGAATTGCCAGGGCCAGTGGGAGACCGAAGGGGGTCGAGGTGCCCCTGACATGGCGGAGCGAAGCGGCACCTGAGACGGCCGCCGCTATCAGTCCGAACGATTCGATGAAGAACACATCCCAGGGCCGGGGCCTGTTGCCCGTGGGGCAGGCAACGCCCTCGGCTGGTTCGAAACACAGCCGCAGCTCCTCCGGCCGGATCCAGCCAGCGACGGCGAGGGCCGTCGCCAGTACGGTCAGGACGAGCGCGCCCATGATGAGCACGTTGCGGAAGCTGCGCACCCGCGAGAATTCCTCCCGGGACTCGAGGCACGACGCCCTGAACGCAGCCACCAGGGTCATCCGCCCGGATTCATCCAGGGGGGTGCCAAGTGACGCTGCCACGACGTCTTCGACAGCGACCCGGTGCGGGTCTCCCCGCTTCAGGTGCTGCCGGGCGTGCGCCTGGATCCCCGGCAGTTGCGACTGGACGTAGTCCAACGGTGCCCGCAGCAGAAGTGCCACCTGCGCGGCGTCAAGTTGGCTGAGGACCCGTTCCACCACTGCTCCATTGAATGAGGTCTGAATGGCCGGCGACTTCTGCTCCGCGACGGTGGACGCTTCGTTGAGGTGCCACGTGATTGCGTGGTCCAGGGCGGTCTTCGCGCTGGCCTGGCCTGGCGGCGCCCCCGCTGGGGGGTCGATGAGGCTGACCCATTCCGCGAGGGTCCGCAACTGGGCGGCGGTGGTGATCGCCTGTTCCCGCCAGGTGCGGTTCGTCGGTGGCGCGAGGGGAGGGGGTAACGGGGGTTGCGGGCCGGCAGCAGGCTCTGACATGGCTGGACCTACTCGAAGGACGGGTGCAGGATGGCGCTGAAGGTGGGCGCTGGTTCCGCGCGCACTGTGGGCTCCTGCGCCTGGAGCAGCGGACGGATGAGGTCCGTGATCCGGGTGGACGGCCTGACCCCGCACTCCCGGTTGAGGGTCGTCAGATAGGTGCGATAGCTGCGGATTGCCGAACCATGGTTGCCAGCCGCCAGATGAATCCGCAAGAGCGTCCGTTGCACGCTCTCCAGGAGCGGGTCCAACGCGACAGCGGCCGTCGCCGCGTCGAGGGCGGGCGAGAGCTGGCCCTGAGCCAGGTAGGCGTTGGCCAGGTCCTCCAAGGCGGCGAGCCGCTGCCTGAAGAGCCTGTCCTGATCTACCCGCAGCCAGTCTTCATCCCAGCCCGGCAGGAGGTCCGCCGTCTGAAGGTCACCGGCCAGCCCCTCCCTTACCAGTGCACCGACGTCGAGCAGGCCCGTTCGGTTGACCCGATCCACGCGGGCGAGCAGCTCGTCGACGTCGATCACAATTCCCGGGGCGAGGGCAAGCGGATCGCTGGCTGGCTGCAGGAGACCGGGAAGCTGGTGGGCAATGTTCCACAGGCAGGCACGCAGGCTTCCCGAGGCTTGCGCATCGGTACGGTCGGGCCACAGGAGCCCCGCGATGTAGCTTCGTCGACGGCCGCCGCGCAGGGCCAGCGCAGCGATGAGCCGCTGCTGCCGGAACGCGACAGTGACCGGCTGGTGCTCACGTTCTAGACGCCAGTACCCCAACAATTTCAAATTCCATTGGACCGGAATGCTCGTAGACATACCCGTCCCCACTTCCTGCATCATCGGGGAGAGGCGCCCCCTATCCGCTGAAACGGTGAACCGCTGTGAATGCCAGCATCCTCAGACTTTCGAACCTTGTCAATGCTCCCTGCAATAGTTCACCCACTCGGGGGCGGCGGGGCACTTTCGCGCAGAAACGGGGCCCTTTCGATCAGAAACGGCCCTCCGGGTCAGGACCGCCGCTTGCAACCGGCGGTCCTTTCCCTCGGGGCCCTTTCAGGGGCCGGTTGGACGGTCTACGGCCGGGGTCAGCAGGTTCGTCAGCGGAGGTCGCGGATGATGTTGGTGATCCGGGCGGTGGAGAGCCGGCGGCCGTCGTCGTCGGTCATCACCACTTCGTGGGTGGTCAGCGTGCGGCCCAGATGGACGGCTGTCGCGGTGCCGGTAACCAGGCCCGACGACGCCGACCGGTGATGGGTTGCACTGATCTCAATCCCCATCGCCTGGCGGTCCCGGCCAGCGTGCAGGCCTGCGGCGAAGGAGCCCAGCGTCTCGGCCAGGACCAGATGCGCGCCCCCGTGGAGGATTCCGGCAACCTGTTCGTTCCCTTCAACCGGCATGGTGGCAACCAGCCGGCCAGCGGTCATCTCGGTGAACACAATTCCCATTTTCGCGGCGAGGCGACCGATGCCGTGGCCGCTGAGCCAGTCGTGCATCTCTTCAGGCACACCGGCGGCGGCCAGCTCGGCAGCGAACGGGTTGGCGGGCGGTTCCTGTCCGGACGACTCCGGAGTGTAATTGTCGGTCATGGGAACTAGGCTGGCACCTGTGAGTCAAACAACCAAACCCGATGTTCCCGTAGCCGCCACGACTCTGACTGACGCTCCGCCGACGGCCACCGGGCCGGCCGACGGATCCCGTAATCGCCTCCTCGTCATTGATGGCCACTCGATGGCCTACCGGGCGTTCTACGCCCTGCCGGCCGAGAACTTCTCCACCGACACGGGACAGCACACCAATGCCGTCTACGGGTTCACGGCGATGCTGATCAACCTGATCAGGGACCAGAAGCCCACCCATGTGGCGGTGGCACTGGACCTGAGCACCCCAACGTTCAGGACCGAGGAGTACACCGAGTACAAGGCGGGCCGCGCGAAGACGCCGACGGAATTCCATGGCCAGGTGGACCTCATCATCAAGGTGATGCAGGCGATGCACATCCCCACCCTGTCGATGGAGGGGTACGAGGCCGACGACATCATCGCCACCCTCTCGGTTCGGGCCGCCGCCGAAGGCTGGGACGTTCAGGTGGTCAGCGGTGACCGCGATGCCTTCCAGCTGGTCAACGACCGCGTCACCGTGCTGTATCCGAAGCAGGGTGTCACCAACATTCCGCAAATGGATGCGCAGGCTGTGGAGGAGAAGTACCTCGTCCCGCCGGACAAGTATTCCGACCTGGCCGCGCTGGTCGGGGAAACCGCCGACAACCTGCCGGGAGTCCCAGGAGTGGGCCCCAAGACTGCTGCCAAGTGGATCAAGCTGTACGGCGGACTGGACGGCATCCTCGAGAACCTCGACGCCATCAAGGGGAAGGTGGGGGACTCGCTCCGGGAGCACATCGAGCTGGTGAAGCGCAACCGCCGCCTGAACCAGTTGCACCTTGACCTGGACCTGCCGGTTGAGCTGGACACGATGGTGTCCAGGACCCCCGACCGCCCGGCCGTCGAGGAGCTGTTCGACTCCCTCCAATTCAACGTCCTCCGCAAACGCCTCTTCGACCTGTTCGGGGAAGAAGACGCCGCCGAGTCCCACGACGAAATGACCCCGCCGGAGCACGTGGTCCTGACCAGCGCGGCCGACCTGACCGAATGGTTCAAAGCGACCAACCAGGCCATCGCAGCCATCCAGCTGGTGACCCAGTCAACGACCGGGAACGACGACGTCGTCGGGCTGGCGATTGTCACCTCGACCGCCGCGGCGTACCTGGATCTGGAGACGCTCGACGCTGAGGCTGAGCAGGTGCTTGCCGGCTGGCTGGGTGACCTCAGTGCACCCAAGGTGGCCCATGACTTCAAAGCCGCCTACAAACTACTCGCCGCGCGCGGGCTGAAACTTGCCGGGGTGGTGGATGACACGGCCATCTCCGGGTACCTGATCCAGCCGGACCGTCGGGCCTACGATCTGGCGGACCTGAGCCAATCGCACCTGAAAATGTCGATCGCGCCCGCCGCAGGGACCACCGGGGGGCAGCTCGCGCTCCAGCTGGAAGACGAGGATGTCGCGTCCCCCGCCGTCGCCCGCGCCTTCGCCGCCCTGCAGCTCAGCGAGTACTTCGCCGGCCAACTGGTGGAGCGGGGCGCCAACCAGTTGCTCGGCGGGCTCGAACTGCCCCTGGCCGAGGTGCTGGCGGAAATGGAGCTCACCGGCGTATCCGTGGCGATGGACCGGTTGGACCAGTTGTTTGATGATTTTTCGGCGACCATGAGCACCACGAGCGCCGAGGCGTTCAGGATCATCGGCAAGGAAATCAACCTGGGGTCGCCCAAGCAGCTGCAGGCGGTCCTGTTCGACGAGCTTGAACTGCCCAAGACCAAGAAGATCAAGACCGGCTACTCAACCGACGCCGATGCGCTGACTGACCTGATCGTGAAGACCGGGCATCCGTTCCTTGAACAGCTCCTGGCTCACAGGGACGCCTCCAAACTCCGTCAGACGGTCGAGGGGCTGCGGAAGTCAGTGGCCGACGACGGCCGGATCCACACCACGTACGTCCAGACCATCGCGGCCACGGGACGGCTCTCCTCGACCAACCCGAACCTGCAGAACATCCCGGTGCGCTCCGACGAAGGCCGGCGGATCCGCGAGGTGTTCGTCGTCGGTGACGGCTTTGACTGCCTGATGACCGCCGACTACTCGCAGATTGAAATGCGCATCATGGCGCACCTGTCCGGGGATGAGGGCCTCATCCAGGCGTTCCGCGATGGGGAGGACCTGCACCGGTTTGTCGGTGCCCACATTTTCGGCGTCGCACCCGCCGAGGTCACCAGCGCGATGCGGTCCAAGGTGAAAGCGATGTCCTACGGCCTGGTCTACGGTCTGAGCTCGTTTGGACTCTCCAAGCAGCTCGCCATTTCGGTGGACGAGGCCCGCACCCTGATGGGCGACTACTTCGACCGGTTCGGCGCCGTCCGCGACTACCTGCGCGGTGTCGTGGAGCAGGCACGGGTCGACGGGTT
Source organism: Arthrobacter sp. CAL618 (assembly GCF_000468215.1). NCBI lineage: Bacteria > Bacillati > Actinomycetota > Actinomycetes > Micrococcales > Micrococcaceae > Arthrobacter > Arthrobacter sp. CAL618. The sequence continues at coordinate 5,751 of NZ_ASZW01000022.1, forward strand.
CACGTCCACCATCGAGGGCCGCCGCCGGTACCTGCCGGATCTTTCCAGCGACAACCGGCAGTTGCGGGAAATGGCTGAACGGGCGGCGTTGAACGCGCCCATCCAGGGTTCGGCTGCCGACATCATCAAGAAGGCGATGCTCGGCGTCGACGCCGAATTGCGCAGGCAGGGTCTCTCCTCCCGCATGCTGCTCCAGGTACATGATGAGCTGGTGCTCGAGATTGCGCCCGGTGAGCGGGACACCATGGAGCTGCTGGTGCGCGAGCAGATGGGGGCTGCGGCTGACCTCACGGTTCCGTTGGACGTCTCGGTGGGTGTGGGAGCGAGCTGGCACGAGGCCGCGCACTAGCCCAGGCCCGCTCGGTCGTGCCGGGCGCTACGCACTGGGGCCGGGGGTACGTACTGGTGCCGGGAGTTCACTGCGGCCGGCAGCTCACTGGTGCCGGGCGCTCCGCCACACTAGGCTGATGGATCGTGACCGCTACCCAAGACTCCGCCGCCCCATCCGCACTGCGCATCGACACCTTCACGGTGACCGCTGAGACAGATTCCTCATCCGACGGTGCCCTGGCCCACTGGTTCGAAGCGGTCCGGTTCGGCTTCCACGAAGCCCGCACCGAGCCGGAGGATCTAGCCACCTATGCCGCGGCGTTCACCTCCGACAGCCGGACCCTGTGGGGTGCCTACGACGACGCTGCCAGTGCACACGCGTGGGATGCCAGCATTCCGGTGGCCACCTACGCCACCATGGTCAACTCCCTCAACGTCGGCAACGGCCAGTTGCTTGACGCGCACCAGATCACTGCCGTCACCGTGCGCCCCACCCACCGCCGTCGTGGGCTGCTGCGCACCATGATGACCAGTGATCTGCAGTCCGCCGCGTCCAAAGGTCTCGCCATCGCAGCGCTGACCGCATCGGAGGCGACCATCTACGGCAGGTTCGGTTTCGGTGCTGCAACGTTCACCCGCAACATCGAGGTGGATGTGAAGGAGCGGTTCGCGTTGCGCACGCCGGCGTTCGGTGTCACCGAGATCGTGGCACCGGCCTCCGCGGCAGCACTGTCCGAACAGATTTTCGCCCGGTTCCATCACGCCACCACCGGTTCGGTGGGACGCCAGTTCGCCTACCCGCAGCGTGCCTCCGGCCGCTGGGGCGAGGAACGGCCCGTCGAGGACAAGGGTGTGCGCGTCGCGGTGCATTACGACGACGACGGCCGGCCCGACGGGTTCGTGTCCTACAAATTCTCCGGCTGGGGGACCACCCCGTACACGATGAAGATTGTTGATCTGGTCGCCGTCTCCGACGCCGCCTACCTCGAGCTGTGGCGTTACCTTGGCGCAATCGACCTCGTCCAGCGCATCACCTTCGATCTGGCACCCGTGAACGACCCCCTGCCGTGGGCCCTGCAGGATCGTCGCTGCTACAAACTCATTGGCGACGAGGATGTCCTGTGGCTGCGCATCCTCGACCCCATTGCTGCCCTCGAAGCACGGGGTTACCAGGGTGCGGGAACGGTCAGCCTGGAAATCGTGGATCCTCTCGGCTATGCCGCGGGCCGGTTCCGGTTGACGGTCGAGAACGGCTCCGGGTCGGTGGCACGACTCGACGACGACGCCGACACGCAGCTCCGCGTCGATGTCACGGCTCTCGGGTCGATGTATCTGGGCGGCGTTCCAGCCCGGACCCTGGCCGCTGCCGGGCACCTCACCGAACAGGGGCCCACAGGACAGGGGAGCCTCGCCGTCGTCGACCGGATCTTCCAGACCCCGACCGATCCGTACTGCATTACCCACTTCTGACCCGGCACCCGGCGTCGCCCGCCGCTTTGACCTGTGTTGGCGCAAACGGCTAGACTAGACGGGCGTGTAATGCGCACTGCGAAACGGGTTGCCAAGCAGCATCAGGTAAGTCGTTTTCTCTCCAAAAGTCCACTTCCGGACGAGCTCCATCTGAATCAGCAGAGTTTCCTGTTGCCCAGGCGTCGCTCTCCGGATCAACTAATCATCCACAACGGAGTCCCAACTACATGACCATCACCACCACCGAGAAGCCAGGTGCACCGCAGGTCGCGATCAACGACATCGGCACCGCTGAGGACTTCCTCGCAGCCATTGACGCCACCATCAAGTACTTCAACGACGGAGACCTCGTTGAAGGAACGGTAGTCAAGGTTGACCGCGACGAAGTTCTGCTCGACATCGGTTACAAGACCGAGGGTGTTATCCCTTCCCGTGAGCTGTCCATCAAGCACGACGTTGATCCCGGAGACGTTGTCTCCGTTGGCGATCAGGTCGAAGCACTGGTGCTCACCAAAGAGGACAAAGAAGGCCGACTGATCCTGTCCAAGAAGCGCGCTCAGTACGAGCGTGCCTGGGGCGATATCGAGAAGGTCAAGGAAGAAGACGGCGTCGTCACCGGTACGGTCATCGAAGTTGTCAAGGGTGGACTCATCCTCGACATCGGCCTCCGCGGCTTCCTGCCCGCGTCCTTGGTTGAGATGCGTCGTGTACGCGATCTTGCTCCCTACATCGGTCAGAAGATCGAAGCGAAAATCATCGAGCTGGACAAGAACCGCAACAACGTGGTCCTGTCCCGCCGTGCCTGGCTCGAGCAGACCCAGTCCGAGGTGCGTTCCACGTTCCTCAACAAGCTGGAAAAGGGCCAGGTTCGTCCGGGCGTTGTCTCCTCGATCGTCAACTTCGGTGCCTTCGTGGACCTGGGCGGCGTCGACGGACTCGTTCACGTTTCCGAGCTGTCCTGGAAGCACATCGATCACCCCTCCGAGGTTGTCGAAGTTGGCCAGGAAGTCACCGTCGAGGTTCTCGAGGTGGACCTGGACCGCGAGCGTGTCTCACTGTCGCTCAAGGCCACCCAGGAAGATCCATGGCAGACCTTCGCCCGCACCCACGCCCTCGGGCAGGTTGTTCCGGGTAAGGTCACCAAGCTGGTTCCCTTCGGTGCATTCGTTCGCGTCGAAGACGGCATCGAAGGCCTGGTCCACATCTCCGAGCTGGCAGTCCGCCACGTGGAGCTGGCAGAGCAGGTTGTCTCGGTTGGCGACGAACTGTTCGTCAAGGTCATCGACATCGACCTCGAACGTCGTCGGATCTCGCTCTCCCTCAAGCAGGCTAACGAGGGCGTCGACGCCGACAGCACCGAGTTTGACCCGGCTCTGTACGGTATGGCTGCCGAGTACGACGAAGAAGGCAACTACAAGTACCCAGAGGGCTTCGACCCAGAGTCCAACGAATGGCTCGAGGGTTACGACTCTCAGCGCGCAACCTGGGAAGCTCAGTACGCTGAAGCCCAGTCACGCTGGGAAGCTCACAAGAAGCAGGTTGTGCAGCACGCATCTGACGATGCAGCTGCTGCCAACGAGCCAGTCGAGTCAAGCTCCACGAGCTACTCCTCTGAGCCAGCCGCCACTGAGAGCACGAACGCCAGCAGCAACAGCAACGTCGGCACGGGTACGCTCGCGTCAGACGAGGCACTTGCCGCACTGCGCGAAAAGCTGACCGGCAACTAAGGTCCAGCACTAGCACCTGAAAAGGCCCCCACCGCAATGGTGGGGGCCTTTTTCGCGCCCAATTTCGTTCAGTCTCGCGTTTTGCCTGCCGTGTTCGGGCGCACGCACCAGAGGGGGCTGCTCAGCGTGAGTCTGAACCCGGGAGCGCGTGGCCCGGTGCAACCCTGGCTTCGGCATAGGACGGTTCCCGGAGCGCCCGGGTCCAGGCATAGGTTTCGGATCCGGGCAGCGGGCGCCGGACCGGGTCAAAACGCAAACCCGTCGGATCACCGCCCCGTGCCACCAGCACCGGCTCAAGCTCTTCCAGGGTCAGCACCAGAGTGCCGAACCGGGTCCAATCACCCAGGGGACGGCTGAAGCACAGGGCCAGTTCCAGGGGACGCTTCGCCAATCCCACACGGAGCCCGGCAGGCGTGGCTGGCATCCGGCCACTCGGGTCAAGAGGAAAAGCCGCCAGCAGAACGGCTGACTTCCCGCCCTTGTACGGCATCATTGACGTGAATTTGGCGGCTTGGACATTCCGCTGCGGGAGCAGGACGAACCGGGCGGGAAATGACGCACCGGTGGATGCGAGCAGCACATCAAAGTGGTCAGACCCGTGGGGGACCCGTAAGGCCAGGCCAAGAATGTCAGGGCTCCAGCGCGGTAGCCCGACCGAGCGGGACAGCCGCGCCTGGATCGGGTCCTGGCCGGTGCCGTCGATCCAGGATATGCCGCTGGAAACAGGTGGCCCGGTCCGGGTGAGTGTCCCGGTGAGCCAAACGCCGTCGGGGTGAATAGGACGCTGCGGCCTTACGGCTTTCATCGTAGCGAACAGGCTGGCGAACCCCTTGCCGAGTGCGGTCGTGACGCGCATCGGTCAGTGCTTCACTTCTCGGTCGGAGTCCGCGGTGCGGTCCGGGGCGGAGCGGCGGGTCGTGCGGTGTTGAATCGCATACAGCACCAGGCCAATAGCCACCAGGATTCCCGCGCGTAACCAGATGTCGGCGCTCTGCTGCGTCATGAGCAGGACACAGGACGCGATCGCCAGGTAGGGAAAGATCACCGGAATCTGGAAGTGCTGGTGGTCCACCCGGTCCTTGCGAAGCACCAGCACGGCGATGTTGGTGCTGAGGAACACGAACAGCAGCAGCACCACGACCGTCTCCGCCAGCGATGCCAGATCACCGGTGCTGCTGAGGATCATCGCGGCAACGGTGGTCGCAATGATCGCGACCCACGGTGTGCGCCGGTTGGGGAGTACCCGGCCCAGCACCGATGGCAGCAGGCCTTGTTCGGCCATCCCATAGGTCAGCCGGCTTGCCATGATCATGGTGAGCAGCGACCCGTTGGCGACGGCGATGAGAGCCACCAGTCCGAAGATCCACTCGGGGATCCCGAACCCGGTGGCGTTGACGACGTCGAGCAGTGGCGACGTCGAACCCGCCAGATCGGCTGCGGGCACAGCGGCGGAGGCTGCTTTAGCTTGGACGGGGCTGACTGCTGAGCTGTCGACATTCCCGAAGTATATTCCAGAAAGTAAGTTCACTGATCATTGCGTGACGGGGCCGGTTTCCGGACCGGCTGCCTCAGCGTCGGGTGGACACTGTGACGGTGAATTTCGGGTTCCTGGCGGCCTGCCGGGTGGGGCCAACCATGGAGGCGAGCGGGGTCCGATACTGGAGGTGGCTGTTCCAGACCGTCCAGAGTTCACCTCCCGGTTTGAGCACCCGGCCGGCATCGGCGAAAAGCTTCAGGGCAATCCCGGAGTGAACGGTGCCCTCCATGTGAAAGGGCGGGTTCAGCACAATGAGCTCGGCTGATGAGTCGGGCATCGAGGCCAGGGCATCATCCCGCACGACCGTGATTCGGTCGCCGACACCATTGGCATCGGCGGTCGCACGGGAAGACGCAACAGCTGACGCTGACTGGTCCGTTGCAACAACCTCCATCGCAGGCCGCGTGAGGGCGAGATAGGCGGCAATCGTGCCATTGCCCGACCCCAGATCGATTGCCTGCCCCGCAGCTCGGGTCGCGGAGAGGGCAGGGAGCAGGTACCGGGTCCCCGCATCCAGTTTGGCGCCACCAAAGGTGCTGCCGAAAGCCTTGAGGATCAGCGGTGCGGGCAGGCCGACGTCGTGCTTCTCCTCCACCGGAAACCCGCTGGCGGAGGTGGCCACGGGCGCCGACGCCGTCAGGATCCGGGACTTCTGGCGTGCCAGTCCGGCAGCCACAGTGGTGAAGTGGCGGGCCAAAATGCCGTTCATCGCGGTGGTCATGTGTTTGACCCGGCCGCCGGCGAACACTGTGACGTCCGGGCTCGCGTAGCGGGCGATCGTCCACGCGATCTCATCCAGCGCGGCCAGTGACCTGGGCAGCTGCAGCAGGACCGTGCGGGCGCCAGCCAACAGGGCCTCGTTGAGCGGATAGTGTGAGAAGGCCGCGGCCAGGCCAGCGGTGTGCGCATTGGCTGTCAACGCGAGCTCACCGGAGACCGGGTCCTGGTGGGTGCGAATCGAGTGTGCCCCATGCAGCGCGGCGGCGCCGAGAGTGAGCGCACCGTAGTGGTCCCCAATGACGACGACGCCGTCCCGGTCGGCGGTGATCGCCGCNGCCGGCGGTGTCGAGGAGGAGCCGATCGGTGGCGTCGAATGCAAAGAGGTTCGGGGCCTCGACGTCGGGAGCCCGTCGAAGGTTGTCAAAGGAAAAGTCAGTCACAGTCCACCCATTTCAGGTCGAGTAGTTGGGCGCCGGACTGGCCGGCGGTCAGTGAGGCGAGGCGGGCGCGAAACTCGTCGATCGATGCGTTCCCGGCCGGTATGGCCACCCGGATGGTGGCCCGTTCCGCCGGATAGTCGGTTCCCAGGACGTCGACGCCTGCGTTGCGGAGCTCGTTTTCGACCCGCCCCGCGTCGGTGTGAGCCACCGGGACCGCCAGGAGCTGCAACAGTCGTCGTCGGACACGTGGCGCCGAGTCCAGCGCCTGGGAGACAGCGTCGGAATAGGCGCGAACCAGTCCGCCAGCACCAAGCAACACTCCACCGAAATTGCGGACCACCACCACCGCGACGTCGCTCAGGTCAGCCTCGCCATCGGCATTGTCGCGTTTGAGGATGGCGTCCAGCATGGGGGCACCGGCGGTACCCGACGGCTCGCCGTCGTCGTTGGCGCGCTGGACCGACCGATCAGGACCCAGCACGACGGCGCTGCAATGGTGGCGCGCGTCGTGGAACTCCCGGCGCAGCTCGGTGAGGAGCAACCGTGCCTCGTCCTCGCTGGCAATCCGCCGGACGACAGTGATGAAGCGTGACCGACGCACATCGGTCTCGTGGCGGTGCTCGCCCCGGACCGTTGTGTAGCCGATTATTCCACTGTCATTCACCGGCCCCAGTCTAGTGGGCGGGAGGTTGCGCCAGCGCAAATGTCCCAGTGACGAGCAGGCTCGGGGAGCAGGGACGGTCCTGCTCACCGGGCCTGCCAGCGGGGGAGCACCCGTACCCCGCCTGCCGAGGATCGCCGAGGACTGCCGTGGAGCCAGGCATCTGGAGGGCGGCGGGCACATCCCACGTATTAGGGTGGGGACATGCTCAGAATTGGCCTCACCGGCGGGATCGCAGCAGGGAAATCACTTGTCGCCTCAAGGCTGGCAGAGCTCGGCGCGGTGCTGGTCGACGCCGATGTGCTGGCCCGCGCGGCCGTGGAACCAGGATCGGCCGGGCTGGCAGCCGTGGCCGCCGAATTCGGTGAGGAGGTGCTGCTTCCGGACGGTAGCCTGGATCGGCCGGCGCTGGCGGCAGCCATTTTCGGTGACCCGTCCCGCCGGATGACGTTGAATTCGATCATCCACCCGTTGGTGCGGGAACGCGCCCGTGAGCTGACGGCGGCTGCGCCCCCGGACGCCGTCGTCGTGCAGGATATTCCCTTGTTGGTGGAGACCGGCCAGCAGCACCAGTTCCATTTGGTGGTGGTGGTCGACGCTCCCGACAGCGTCCGGATCGAGCGGCTGACCCGCCTCCGGGGAATGAGCGACGACGACGCGCGGGCCCGGATTGGTGCGCAAGCCACGCGTGCCGAGCGGAAGGCAGCCGCCGACGTCGTCCTCGTCAACGACAGCACCCCACAGGATCTGCTGGCCGCCGTCGACCGCCTCTGGGACGAACGACTGGTGCCCTTCAACCACAACCTGTTGCGCGGCGTTCGGGCCGCACGCAGTGGTGGCCCGCAACTGGTGCCTTCCCGCGACGACTGGCCCGAACAGGCCGGACGGATCATGGGCAGGGTGCGTCTGGTTGATCCCCTGGTGCTGGCGGTCGACCATATCGGGTCGACCGCTGTGCCCGGGTTGGCCGCCAAGGATGTCCTCGACCTGCAGGTCACCGTCGCGACCCTTGAAGACGCCGACGCGATTGCCGGAAAGCTGGTCGCAGCAGGGTTTCCGCTGCTCGAAGGCATCACACGGGATGAACCCAAACAGGACGTTCCCGACCCCTCCCGATGGGGGAAGCGTCTGCACGCCAACGCCGACCCTGGTCGCGCGGTTAACCTTCATGTTCGGGTTGAGGGTTCGCCTGGATGGCGGTATGCCCTGTCGTTCAGGGACTGGCTGCGCTCCGACCCGGGCGCCGCGGCCCAGTACCAGGCGGAGAAGGAGCGGTGTGCGGCCCAGCACACCCGGGATGCGACTACCGAGGGCTACGCGGAGTGCAAGGAGAAATGGTTCACCACCGTCGCAGATCCGCTGCTGAAACGCTGGATTGCCGACACTGGCTGGACTGCTCAGCCCTCTTCTGCCGTCGGCTAAGTTGCCCCATTCAGGACGCTGATTGTCCGGGGGAGGGTCTAACGTATTTATATGAGCCTTGCGCAGGAAATTAAACGGGTGGTAGCCCCTTTCGAAGTGATCAGCGAATTCAAGCCTGCCGGTGACCAGCCTGCCGCGATTGCCGAACTCAGTGAACGCGTCAAGGCGGGCGAGAAGGACGTGGTGCTGCTGGGCGCCACCGGTACCGGCAAGAGCGCGACGACTGCGTGGCTGATCGAACAGGTCCAGCGGCCCACGCTCGTGATGGTGCAGAACAAGACCCTCGCGGCGCAGCTGGCGAACGAGTTCCGCGAACTGCTGCCCAACAACGCGGTCGAATACTTCGTCTCGTATTACGATTACTACCAGCCGGAAGCCTACGTTCCCCAGACGGACACCTTCATCGAGAAGGACTCCTCGGTCAACGAGGAAGTGGAACGGCTCCGGCATTCCGCCACCAACGCCCTGCTGACCCGCCGGGACGTGATCGTGGTGGCCACCGTGTCCTGCATCTATGGTCTGGGCACCCCCGAAGAATATGTTGCCGGGATGGTCACACTGGAAACCGGCCAGCAGATGAACCGCGACGATTTGCTGCGGAAGTTCGTGTCAATGCAGTACACCCGCAACGACATCGACTTCCACCGGGGCACCTTCAGGGTGCGTGGCGACACCGTCGAAATCATCCCCATGTATGAGGAACTGGCGCTTCGCATTGAGTTCTTCGGCGACGAGGTCGAGAAGATCTACACCCTGCACCCGCTGACCGGTGAAATCGTCAGGGAAGAGACCGAAATGTATGTGTTCCCGGCGTCGCACTATGTCGCGGGCCCCGAGCGCATGAACCGGGCGGTCAAGCAGATCGAGGATGAGCTCCGGGTCCGCCTGGACGAGCTGGAGTCGCAGAACAAACTGGTCGAAGCCCAGCGGTTGCGGATGCGGACGACCTATGACCTCGAAATGATGCAGCAGATGGGGTTCTGCAACGGGATCGAGAACTACTCCCGACACATCGACGGCCGCGGTCCGGGCTCGGCGTCGCACTGCCTGCTCGACTACTTCCCCGACGACTTCCTGCTGGTAGTCGACGAGTCACACGTGACCATTCCGCAGATCGGTGCCATGTATGAAGGTGACATGTCCCGGAAGCGCACCCTGGTGGACCATGGGTTCCGGCTCCCCTCCGCGATGGACAACCGGCCGCTCAAGTGGGACGAGTTCCTGGACCGGATCGGGCAGACCGTCTACCTCTCGGCAACCCCCGGGAAGTATGAGCTGGGCAAGTCGGATGGGTACGTACAGCAGATCATCCGGCCGACCGGTCTGATCGACCCGGAGGTGGTGGTCAAGCCCAGCAAGGGCCAGATCGATGACCTGCTGGGGGAGATCCGCACCCGGGTGGAACTGAACGAGCGGGTGCTCGTCACCACCCTGACCAAGCGGATGGCCGAAGATTTGACCGGGTACCTGCTGGAACATGGGGTGAAGGTTGAGTACCTGCACTCAGACGTGGATACCCTGCGCCGGGTGGAGCTGTTGCGTGAGTTGAGGCTCGGGACTTTCGACGTCCTGGTGGGCATCAACCTGCTCCGTGAAGGCCTTGACCTTCCTGAAGTGTCGCTGGTCAGCATCCTCGACGCCGACAAGGAAGGGTTCCTGCGCAGCGCCACCTCCCTGATCCAGACCATCGGGCGTGCGGCCCGTAACGTCTCGGGTGAGGTGCACATGTACGCGGACCGGATCACCGATTCGATGGCCAAAGCCATCGACGAAACCAACCGACGTCGTGAGATCCAGGTGGCATACAACCTCAAGCACGGGGTTGATCCGCAGCCCCTGCGGAAGCGGATTGCTGACATCACCGATTCCATCGCCCAGGAGGACGCCGATACCCGGGCGCTCCTGGCGGAGTCGGGCAAGAAGCGCAAGGGCGGCAAGACGGCCAAGGGCGGCGCCCCTGTCCGGCATGACGGCCTTGCCGCAGTGCCGGCCGAGGACCTCACCGACCTGATCGGTCAGCTCACCGACCAGATGCACTCGGCTGCGGCTGACCTGCACTTCGAGCTCGCCGCGAGGCTACGCGACGAGGTCGGGGACCTGAAGAAAGAGCTGCGGCAGATGCAGACGGCTGGGCACGCCTAGCCCCAGCTCGTCGCTGGCGGG
>NZ_ASZW01000023.1:0-4187 GCF_000468215.1 Arthrobacter sp. CAL618
GAGCCATTTCCTGATCCGGCTCGTACGGGGTTAGGATAAGCCGGACGTAGGGGAGTATCCCGAAGCGCTACGATCGTCAACACGCGGAGCATCGATGTTTCGCCGGGCGTAGCGGCCGGTGGCAAATGCCGCGGCGGAGAGACTTGCGGAATCCGCTGCACCCTTGAAAGGTCCCTCATGCCCGAACCCACGCTGGAACTGCCATTGGCGTTTGAGGTAGGCACATTCATTGTGCTGGGCCTCATCCTCCTGTTCGATTTGCTGCTGGTGGTTAAGCGCCCGCACGAGCCGTCAATGAAGGAAGCCGGCCTGTGGGTCACGTTCTACGTTTCTCTCGCGTTGATCTTCGCGGTCCTGATGTTTATCTTCACCGGCCCGGATTACGGGGGACAGTTTGTCGCCGGCTGGGTCACCGAATATAGCCTGAGCATTGACAACCTGTTCGTATTCATCATCATCATGGCCCGGTTCTCGGTACCCCGTAAGTATCAGCAGGAAGTGTTGATGGTGGGCATCATCATCGCGCTGGTGCTCCGCGGAATCTTCATCCTGCTCGGCGCAGCCTTGATCAGCAACTTCAGCTGGATCTTCTACATCTTCGGTGTCTTCCTGCTCTACACGGCCTATCAGCAGGCCAAGGACACCGGCGAAGACGAGGAACACGGTAGCGAAAACAAGGTGATCGGCAAGCTGCGCAACGTCCTGCCGATGACCGACAAATACGACGGCAACAAGATCCGTACCGTCGTGGACGGCAAGAAGGTCTTCACCCCGATGCTGATCGTCTTCGTGACCATCGGCCTCACCGACCTGCTCTTCGCGGTGGATTCGATCCCGGCCATCTTCGGTCTGACCGAAAGCGCGTTCATCGTCTTCACCGCCAACATTTTTGCCCTGATGGGCCTGCGCCAGCTGTACTTCCTGCTCGGTGGCCTGATGACCCGCCTCATCTACCTGAAGCATGCGCTCTCGGTTATCCTGGCGTTCATTGGCATCAAACTGATCCTTCACGCCATGCATGAAAACGAGTTGCCGTTCATCAACGGGGGCCAGCACATTGAGTGGGCTCCGATCATCCCCACCTTCCTGTCCCTCGGCATCATCCTCGGCACCATTGTGGTCGCGGTTGTCCTGAGCCTGCTCAGCCCGAAGGCCAAGCAGGCCAGCATCGATGCCAAGCTTGAAGAGGACGCACGGAAGGCCCGCGGCACGGCCGACGTCGAGAAGTAGCCTTCTCCGACCGTCCGCGCCTCAGCGCTGGCTGACTACGCGGGCCAGCCGGTCATACCCAGCAACCGGTTGAAGATCGCTTCACCGTCGTCGGAAATCCCGTCGTGGTGGAAGTCAGCTGTCTCCCATGCCTGTAAGCCTTTGACCGCGCGGGCTGTCCGCATGGACAGGTCATGGTCCACGTAGATGTCGTCCTGATAGACGGCAGCCGCAGCGGGGACAGTGTTGCGGGCGAGCTGGTCGGTGTCGTAGAGGCTGCCCCAATCCGCCTTTGCTGCGAGGAGGTCAGCGACGTCCCGCAGCGGAACTAGTGACGGGTCCTGATCGAAGTACCACCGATACACCATTTCGCCGGTCAGCAGCGGTTCCTCAGCAGTCGGGAGGAACTGGGGGTGCTCGGCCAACACCCGGTTGGCGGACCAGTCGGAGGCCCCGCCCTGGCAATAAATTGACTCATGCAGCAGGGCGTAGAGGGGGTTGGATGACCGGCTGACCTGCGCCCAGACGGCGTCCAGGAACACCCGGGACAGCCGCTGACCATCGGCGGTGCTCACGAAGGCGTCCTCGAGCAGGAAGTGCAGGGCGTCCATCCGGGTGTTGCCACCAAGGAAGGATCCGATCATCTGCAGCCGTGCAACGGTGAGACGCTCACCGGTCGGTAGCCGCTCGTCGATTGCCTCGACGTGGTGTGCAATCCGGGTGAGGGTCGTCCGGTCCTCGGGATACTTGGCGAAGTATTCCCGGTTCCTGGCTTCGACGAGCCGATAGGTCGCGGAATAGACCTGATCCGGGGGGCCACTGAGTGGTGCCAGGCCACCGGTGATCAGCGCCCGGTCCATGCCCTCGGGTGCGACAGACAGGTACGTCAGGGTGCAGAAACCGCCAAAGCTCTGACCGAACACCGTCCAGGGCGCCCCGACGAGTTGGCGGCGGATCAGTTCGGCGTCAGCAACAATCGAGTCGGCCCGGAAGTGCGCGAGATACTCGGCCTGTGCGGCAGCGTCCCCGCGGAGGGGAAGGGTCGCGGCATCCGCTGGGGTGGAACGGCCGGTGCCCCGCTGATCCAGCATCAAAATTCTGAAGTGTCTGGCCGCAGCCTTCATCCAGCCGCCAAGCTGGGTGACCCTGCTGCCCCGGCCGCCGGGCCCACCTTGCAGGAACAGCAGCCATGGCAGGTCGGCAATGGCTTCGCCGTCGTACTCCAGCGAGCTGTACTCGCGGGCAAAGATGGTGATGGTTTCACCATCGGGCGTCCGATGGTCCAGGGGAACTGTGAAGTAATGGCCGGTGGTGCGTGCGCCGTGCATCAGGTGGGTTGATTCGCGGCGGTGGGGGACGACGTCGGCGGCTGACTGGTCGCTCACGTAGCGGATCCGCTGGCCACTGCGGTGAGGGCGGGGCCGGTGAGGCGATAGGTGGTCCACTCGTCCTGGGGGAGGGCGCCGAGGCTGTCGTAGAAGTTGATTGAGGGTTCGTTCCAGTTCAGGACCGACCATTCCACCCGGGCGTAGCCCCGTTCCGCGGCGATGCGTGCAAGGTTCTGCAGGAGTGCTTTGCCGTGGCCTTCGCCCCGGGCTTCGGGGCGGACGTACAGGTCTTCCAGATAGATCCCGTTGACACCCTCCCAGGTTGAGTAGTTCAGGAACCAGAGGGCAAAGCCCTGGATGACGCCGTCCGACTCGGCGACATGCGCGAACACGCTTGGCATGGGTCCAAAGAGGGCCTGATGCAGCTGTTCGGGAGTGTTCCTGACGGCGTCAGGTTCTTTCTCGTAGATGGCGAGGTCGTGGATGAGCTGGAGGATGGTGGCTACATCAGCCGGGCGGGCGTCGCGGATAGTCATGCACTCAACCCTATCTATTACATCCCCGGCGAGAAGGTAGCTGTGGCGGGTCTGGATGTGCCGGGGCCATCACAGCCAACCGCTCGGCGGCGAGTTTGAGAGTAGTCAGGCGAGTCCAGTGCTTACGTGGGCCGCTTTTGTGGGTGCCGAAAATACTTCGAAAAAGTTTTTTCCGGGCCCCCTATTTTCCCCTCATACTGTCGGTGCTCGATGATGGAATTGGGGTATGAAAAGCAGTGCAGCTTCTGCTCCCGGATCGGGAATCCCTCCCGAATCCGGCGCGGATTCCGCCTCGACCAGCGGGCCCGCGAACACGGCCACGGGGTCTACTGCGGGAACTCACGCCGGCGCTTCTGCGGCGTCTTCCTCCGGGGCTTCTGTTGGGTCTTCTGCTGGGTATGGTCCGGAGGGACCGCTAGGCGTGGACGCGGTGTGGACAGCACCCACTGTTGAACCGCCGGAGTCGGAGGCTGAGGCTGCGGGTTCGACCGATGCGGATGATGAGGCATCGGATTTTTGGGGAATGGCCTTCGTGCCCGGCGAGCGGGTGCGCTCCAGCGACGAACCTCCCGCCCTGACCGGCCAACTCGGGCTCGCCGCCCCGGCCGGCCTTGACTCTGCCCAGGTCTTGGATGCGTTGAATGACGTCGCCGAGGCGCGGTCATGGCTCGATGCCCAGGAAGCGAAACTGGTTACCCGGATCCTGGACCTGCAAACCGAGCAAACCCGTTGCGGCCGCGGGGCTTTCGGGTTTGAGAAAACCCTGGCCGCAGCCGAGATCGGCGCCACGTTGCACCTGCCGGAGCGGACCGCCGGGTTCCTGGTCGAACACAGCACCCTGCTGACCCGCCACTACCCGGCCACGTTGAACGCGTTAGAGGACGGCAGACTCTCACGCCGCCATGCCTGGGCCGTTGTCGAAGAAGCCACAGACATGCCCGACACCGACCCCGCTCTCGCCGCCGCCTATGAAACCAGGCTGATCGCGTTGGCCGGTCAGACCACCGTGACGAAGTTCTGCCGCCAGGCCCACCGGTTACGCGAAAAACTTCACCCCGAACCCATCAGTAGCCGGCACCGGAAAGCTCTCCGGGAACGCGAGGTGGTCCTGAAC
>NZ_ASZW01000024.1:0-20749 GCF_000468215.1 Arthrobacter sp. CAL618
CGGTGCCACTGGCACCGCTGCTTCACTAAATGCCCGGAAGATCACTAATGAAACGCTTTCGTTCAGAAGCGGGCGCGGCGGCGGTGGAGTTTGCCCTAGTCGTCCCGCTTCTGCTCATAATTCTGCTCGGAATCGTTGAATTCGGCCGCGTTTTCAATGCGCAGATTCAGGTCACTTCAGCAGCCAGGGAATCCGTCCGTGTGATGGCCATTCAAAAAGAAGTCGACGTTGCGGTCTCTACTGCAATCTCCTCCGCTCCCGGTCTAAATCCAGCTCTGGCACCAGCCCAGATTTCGGTTACTCCATGCACCACTTCATCCGAGACCACTGTCACGATCACGTACTCGATCGATCTGCTGGCCGGGCTTTTTGCCGATGCGATCCCACTTACTGGAAGAAGTGTCATGCGATGCGGAGGCTGAAGGACGAGGCAGATGGCGCGATAGCCGTCATGACAGCCCTGCTCATGGTTCTGGTGCTTGGCATGACCGCTCTGGTTGTCGATGTGGGAATGCTCTACTTTGAACGAGCTCAACTGCAGAACGGCGCCGATGCTGGTGCGCTGGCCATTGCTCAGGAGTGTGCCTACCAAGATCTATGCGACCCCACGCTTGCTGCGAGCACCGCCACAACCCTCGCTAGTGCCAACGCAAACGACTCACGAGCGGCTGCAACGGTCGATCTCTCAGCAACCAACACCGTAGTGGTAACCACCAGCACAATCACCTCAACTGGTGAACCAGCGGTTCAACATTGGTTTGCGCCAATCCTTGGAATCGACTCCACTGAGGTCGGCGCAAGTGCCACAGCTTCCTGGGGCAGCCCGTCAAAAGCAACTGTCTTCCCATTCACCGCTCCCAAATGCCTATTTGATCAAACGCCGTCCGATGTGGAGATCTGGATTACCGTGACCTCCAATTGCACCGGATCGGACGGAAAGTCTTTACCCGGCGCTTTTGGCTGGCTGGACACACTAGACAAGAAGAGTTGCACCGCCAGTGTCGACGTTGATGAGATCATTGCAGGCGACCCAGGCAAAAGCGGACCCCAGAACTGCGACATTGACGGAAAGACCATCATGTTGCCCGTCTACGTTGAGAAATCCGGAAACGGCAGCAAGGTCGAGTACATCATTGACGGATTCGCCGCCTTCTATGTCACCAAGCACAGCTGGCCCAGCGAGTCGATTAATGAAACTGGCTGCAACAACTGCGCGGGTATCAAGGGAAAGTTCATCACCCTCGTCTCTCTTGAGGACCTTGAATCGTTTGGTGTCGAAGAACTCGGCGGCGACGAGCTAAACGCCTTTTTTGTAACACTGAGCAAGTAGGAGATACACAGTGAGAAGCCGCATAATCGGGGCGATAGCCGCTGTCCTGCTCGCTATTGTTGGAGCTGTCCTGCTCGTGCAGTATGTCGGTGCGGCCGAGGAACGGGCCTTTTCAGGCACTGAAACTAGAACAGTCCTTGTTGTTCGTGATGGTCTCTCGATCCCTGAAGGGACCGCTGCAGAAAATGTCGTCGACTTCGTAATAGAAGAAGCTGTCCCGTCGAAAGTGGTCCCGGACGATTCAATCACCAGTCTGGACCAGGTTGTCGGTCAAGTAACCAGCGTGGAATTGGTCTCCGGCGAACAGGTGTTGAGCAGTCGATTCGTAGATCCGGCAGCGGTTGAATCTGAAGAACTAATTCAGGTCCCGGACGGCATGCAGGAGGTCACGATACTCCTTGAGCCACAGAGAGCTGTCGGCGGACAGATAAAGGCAGGCGATACGGTGGGCGTGTTCATCTCGTTGGATGGCGGCGGTGAAGTCAATCCTCTTCCTGTGACTCACCTAACCCTGCATAAGGTACTAGTAACAAATATTCAGGGCTTGCCCACTCCACTTGAAGAATCAGACACACCATCGTCGACACCCGTTCCATCCGGAAGTCTCATGGTCACTGTTGCTCGTCCCGCGCCCGACGCAGAGAAAATTGTTTACGGTCAGGAATTCGGCAGAATCTGGCTCTCTAAAGAACCCGGAACGGCTTCCGAGGACGGCACGCGGCGGATCACCAGCGACGAGATCTACGAATGAGTCGCTACGCGATCGTCACCACAGCGCCTGACTTCCAGCAGCGGTTGAAGGAGGCTGCTTCAGGGGCCCTCGAAGGCGAAATTCATCCCTGGGTGGGTGCTGCATTCCCCGCGGGATCCCAGGAGCTGATTGACCAACTGCCCGATCCCCGCCTTCTGGACGTCTTGATCTTGGGGCCAGGAGTTCCGCTTGCCGACGCACTGCTTCTAGCTGACGAGTTTGAAGTTCAGCATCCTGAAGTCAGCGTTCTCCTCGCGACAACCCCATCCCCCGCAGTTGTCCTCAGCGCCATGCGCGCAGGCATTCGGGATGTCGTTGAGCCCGAGGCCGAGGTAGCAGACCTGACCGTCCTACTCCATCGAGCCACCCGCAGCGCCGCTATCCGCCGCCGCGCTGCCAATCTCTCCTCCGGGGAGTCAAACAACTCGGCTAATGGCAGGGTTATTGCAGTAGTATCGCCCAAGGGCGGTGCGGGCAAGACCACTGTCGCAAGCAACCTCGCGGTCGGGTTAGCTGCCACAGCTCCCCATGCCACTGTGCTGGTAGATCTTGATTTACAATTCGGGGACGTGGCGAGTGCCCTGTCGATCTCGCCCGACCATTCAGTGACCGACGCTGTCCATGGACCGGCCAGACGCGACACCATGGTCTTGAAGTCTTTTCTCAGCGCCCACCCGACCGGGCTCTTCGCCCTCTGCGCGCCGGATCTTCCTGACTCGGCTGACGACGTTACCGGTGAGGATGTGGCACACCTCCTTGATCAACTGGCGAGCCAATACCGCTATGTCATCGTTGATACCTCGCCCGGTCTTTCAGACCACACGCTGGCTACTCTCGACAAAGCGACCGACTACGTCTTCGTCACCGGAATGGACGTTCCGAGTGTGCGTGGGCTGCGTAAGGAACTTGACGTGTTGAGGGAGCTGGGACTAACCCCGGTTCACCGGCACATAGTGCTCAACAGCGCAGACCAGCGCGACGGGTTGACGCTGGCCGATGTGGAGGCGACCTTGGGAACAAAGGTAGATATCGTCGTCCCCTCCTCAAGGCCTGTACGGATTTCGACCAATCAAGGTCTGCCACTCCTGCAAGGGAAGAAGAGAGATCCTGCGTCGAAGGCTTTTCGGAAGCTGCTTCTCCGCTTTGCTCCGCCCTTGCCGACAATCACCAAAGGTCGGGGCCGTCATCGGGGAGGGAAATCATGAATCTTGCACAGCGGTTGGAAGCCGCACGCCGGCCGGGGGGTGCGGAGGCCGTTACCGCGCCAGAGCAGAATCGGGCGACACCCGCAAAACCGCAGCCGAGTGCACCTCAAGTCAAGAAGCCACCTAGTCAGCCACCAAGACAGAACATACCCGCTTCTGCGGCCCCCGCAAGGGACGCCCTAGCCAAGCTGAAGGACCGGGCCGGAACCATCTTGTTCGAGCGTTTGGGTAACCGGCTGCTCGACTCGGCCTTGACCGAGGAACAGCTTCACGCTCTGGTGCAGGAAGAACTCACCCAAGTGGTCGAGGAGGAAGAAGTACCCCTCTCAAAAGAGGAGCGGCAACGGCTCATCCGTGGTGTCAGCGATGATGTGCTGGGCTATGGCCCGCTGCAGCATCTTCTCGACGATGAAGACGTCACCGAGATCATGGTCAACGGCCCGAACATGATCTATGTCGAACACAATGGAAAGCTGACCCGCAGTGGCGTCCGGTTTGCTTCCGAAGAGCATCTACGCAAGGTCATCGAACGCATTGTCTCCCGCGTGGGGCGACGGATCGACGAGTCCTCGCCGCTAGTAGACGCACGTCTTGCTGATGGCTCCCGCGTTAACGCCGTCATCCCCCCGCTGGCTGTCAACGGATCATCACTGACCATCCGTAAATTCGCTACAGACCCGTTTCAGGTTCACGACCTGATCGGCTTCGGCACCCTGTCGCCGGACATGGCTGAACTCCTCGACGCGTGCGTCAAGGCACGACTGAACATCATCGTTTCAGGGGGCACCGGTACTGGCAAGACCACCCTTCTCAACGTTCTGTCCTCTTTCATCCCTGAAGGCGAACGAATTGTCACTATTGAGGATGCCGTCGAACTGCAACTGCAACAGGATCACGTAGTCCGGTTGGAGAGCAGACCCACCAACATCGAAGGCAAGGGCGAGGTTACTATCCGGGATCTGGTCCGAAACTCTCTGCGGATGCGCCCCGACCGCATTGTGGTGGGCGAGGTCCGCGGAGGCGAAACCCTGGATATGTTGCAGGCCATGAACACCGGCCACGACGGATCTCTGTCCACCGTGCATTCGAACTCTCCCCGTGATGCAATCGCTCGCCTTGAAACGCTGGTGCTGATGGCGGGAATGGACCTGCCTCTGCGCGCGGTACGCGAACAGATCGCCGCTGCGGTCGATGTAATTGTTCAGCTGACCCGCCTGCGTGATGGCACCAGGCGGGTCACGCACGTCACTGAGGTGCAGGGCATGGAGGGCGAAATTGTGACCTTGCAGGACGCCTTCGTGTTTGACTACAGCGCGGGCGTTGATTCGAACGGTCGTTTCCTTGGAACCCCTGTCGCAACAGGAGTAAGACCCAAATTCACCGACCGGTTTCGGGATCTCGGCATCGAACTCTCTCCTAGCGTTTTCGGTTCCCCGCTCAATGGCAGGAATGACCGGTGACTGCAGAGCCACCAATCACTCAGCTGTTCCTCGGCATTGTGGCTTGTTTCGCTGCACTCGCTGCCACCATCTTTCTCGTGGTGATTCCTCGGCCTCCCCGCAATGCCCTGAACCGTGACCAGTCCACCGCGGCACCCTCGTCCCTTCAGTTGACCCAGTTGGCTTCGCTCACGACGGGGGTAGTGGACAACCTACTCAAGAGTCGTAATCTCCTGGCCGGAATCGCTGGCCGGTTAGAGGACGCAGGCCTGAAGATCCGCCCTGCCGAATTTGTGGTTCTGACAGGCGTAGGCGCGGTACTGGCTGCATGTGTCGGTCTGGTCCTGTCCGGGCCTTCCATAGCGATTGTGTTTGCAGTTGCGACACCTGCACTAGCAAAAGTTGGCCTTGGGCTACTGACTGCGCGACGACGCAAACAATTCGCAGACCAGTTGGATGACACACTCCAACTGCTCGCTGGCGGGCTTAGAGCCGGGCACAGTCTGCTGCGCGCCATTGATGCTGTTTCGGCCGATTCCGAGGCACCTACCACGGAGGAATTCACCCGAATCATCAACGAGACCAGACTAGGCCGGGATCTTGGAGAAGCTCTGGATGATGCGGCCATACGGATGCAGTCCGAGGACTTTTCTTGGGTAGCGCAGGCGATTGCGATTCATCGCGAGGTAGGGGGAAATCTGGCTACCGTTCTGGATCAAGTGGGTCAAACCATTCGCGAGCGAAACCAGATACGCCGTCAAGTTCAGGCGCTAAGCGCCGAGGGCAAACTATCAGCCTTGATTCTCATGGGTCTTCCTTTCGCACTCGGGGGGGTACTCCTCTTAATCAGTCCCGGATATATGGATCCGATGTTCCAACACCCAATCGGGTGGGTACTGATGGGTATTGCACTTGTCCTTCTGCTTTCTGGGGGGCTGTGGCTAAAGAAGGTCGTTTCGTTCAAGTTTTGACAAATCTTTTGATGGTGATTCGTGAGTTTGAGAGGAATGCATGATGCCACCCGTGTTGTTATTTGCGGTTTGCTCGATCTTCGTCTCCATACCCCTGTTCGCGTGGTCGGTAATGGGCCAGAAGACCCCGGGACGAAAGGTGGTGCGGGACAACCTAACGCGGGGTTTCGTCGAAGAAGCAAAAACAAAGAAGCAAAGGACGGGTCAACTTGAGGCTTTTGCCGGCCGGTTCACGCCTGATGTCCTCGTCGCGAAGCTTGATCGGCAGCTAGCACTCGCCGGGCGGCCCCAGCCCTGGCCTTTGAAGCGCCTCGTTACCGCCAAGATAACCCTTGCCGTCATCGTGGGGATCTTGAGCGTTCTGTATGCCGGGGGTGCACCTAGCGGCAGAACTATCCTGCTTGCCGTTGCTGCGACTGCTGTCGCCTACTTCGTGCCCGACTTGCTGGTCTACAGCAAGGGAACCGAACGCCAAACTGCAATCGCGCTTGAGCTGCCCGACACTCTTGACCAGATGACTATCGCCGTTGAAGCTGGTCTTGGATTCGATTCGGCCATGGCACGGGCTGGTCAGAACGGGAAGGGTCCGTTGGCTGCCGAGCTGGTCCGCACTCTTCAAGACATGCAACTCGGAATGGGACGCCGCGAGGCGTACACCGCGCTACTCGCCCGGACGAATACCCCTGACCTGCGTAAGTTCGTCAACGCGATTGTGCAGGCCGACCGTTACGGCATATCTATCTCGGCCGTGCTGAGGGTGCAGGCAAGCGAGATGCGATTGAAACGACGCCAACGCGCAGAGGAAAAAGCGATGCAGATCCCAGTAAAAGTGCTATTCCCTTTGATGGTCTGCATTCTGCCGGTGTTGTTTATTGTCCTGCTAGGACCCGCAGGGATCAACGTTTTCCTGACTGTAACCCAGTAGCCGACTGCCCCTGGTGCGCGGCGAACCACGCGGGCACCTGGTCCGCCGGCAAAGCCGGCGACCACAGGTACCCTTGCGCAATGTGCACCTGCATCCGGGACAGCTCGTCCAGTTGCTCAGCGGTTTCCACTCCTTCAGCCACTACCCGTAGACCCAGAGCCTGCCCCATCGCGGCAATGGCTTCCACAATCGGGCCAGCGTGCACGTCGCTACCACCCAGACCGTCAATGAATGACC
Organism: Arthrobacter sp. CAL618; assembly: GCF_000468215.1. Taxonomy (NCBI): domain Bacteria; kingdom Bacillati; phylum Actinomycetota; class Actinomycetes; order Micrococcales; family Micrococcaceae; genus Arthrobacter; species Arthrobacter sp. CAL618. The sequence continues at coordinate 6,859 of NZ_ASZW01000024.1, forward strand.
GGTCAATTTTCAATGATGTGACGGGAAAGCGTCTGAGATAACTCAATGAGGAGTAGCCGGTGCCAAAGTCATCAACGGCAATGCCAATCCCAAGGCTGCGGAGTTTGGTCAGCGTTTTTAGTGACTGGTCGGCGTCGCCCATCAGGACAGATTCGGTGATTTCCAGGATCACTGCCGACGGTTCAATCCCTGCCGTCCGAATGGCGGTGCCCACTGCTGAGTGAAGGCCTGCGTCCTGCAGTTGCCGCGCCGAAAGATTCACCGCCATCCGCCATTTTTCCGCACCGGGCAGGTTCGCCTTCCACCACTTCACCTGCTGGAGAGCCTGGTTGAGCACCCATAACCCGATCGGCACAATCTGACCGGTTTCTTCAGCGACCGGAATGAACGAGTCAGGCCCAATCAGACCGTGCTCCGGGTGGTGCCATCTCACCAGGGCTTCAAATCCAACTGGTTTGCCGTTCGCCACATCGATCACCGGTTGGTAGTGAACCTGCAACTGGTCGCGCTCGATGGCACGCGGCAGCTCCGTTTCGACGGCCAGCCGCAGCGCTGCCCGCCGGTGCATTGCCTCGTCGAAGACGATTGCTTTGTTCCTCCCGCTCACCTTGGCCCGATACATCGCGGCATCGGAATTGTGCAGCAAGGATTCCGGGGTGTCATCGGCTGAGGAGATGGCGATGCCGATACTGACATCCACGAATACTTCCCGGTCCAGAAGCTCGAACGGGATTTGCACTGCTGCGCGGATCCGACGAGCCAGTCTTTTCGCACTGTCCTCAGTCATGTCCGCGCAGACAATGACGAACTCATCGCCAGCAAAACGGGCCAGGGTGTCCTCTGGTCGAACCGCAGCCAGCAACCGGGACGACAGCTGGACCAGAAGGCTATCCCCTGCAGCGTGACCCAGGCCGTCGTTGATGACCTTGAAACGGTCCACGTCGAGGAAGAGCACTCCAACGTGTGAGGCTCTCAGCGAGCACTCGGCCAGAGCCTCCTGAATGCTCTCCGTGAGCAGCGCCCGGTTCGCCAAGCCGGTCAGCGGATCCCGGAACGCCAGGCGTTCAAGCGCCTGTTCCCCCAGCTTTCGCTCCGTGATGTCCAGGGCTGTCCCCAGCATCTTGACCGGCCGGCCGTCGTCGTCCCGCTCAAGAATCGCCCGAGCGTAAACCCATCGCACGTCCCCGTCCGGGTCCCCCACACGGTAGGTGAAATCGACTGACGTGCCGTGGTCCATCAAGGCTTTCCACAGCAGGGCAATACGGTCGCGATCCTCCGGGTGCACCGCACTCAACAGTGGCCCACGCGAGCCCTCCGCCGTAACCGGGAGTCCATGGATCCTGCAATATTCATCAGACCGCCAGACCCGGTCGGCAAGGGCATCCCACTCCACGGACCCAACGTGGGCCATTTCCTGGGCAGCTGCCAGCCGGTCCCGCTCCAGTTCGGAAGCGGCGCGGAGCCTGTTGATCTCGGAGACATCACGGGCGACCGCCGATGAACCGACCAATTGTCCCTGCTCGTCGTACATCGGGGAGAGTGTGAGCGAAATGTCCAACAGGGATCCGTCTTTTCGCATCCCCCGAACCAGCTGGCCGATCACCGGCTCCCCCCGCCGAAGCTTGTCGCGCAGCTCCTCATCCGGACCGGTACGTTCCTCGGGTGAGAGCATCAGTACGCTACGGCCAATCGCCTCCTCCGGCGAATAGCCGTAGATGCGTTCAGCTCCGGCATTCCAACTGGTGATAATCCCATCGAGGGTTGCACCGTTAATCGCATCGTTCGAAAATTCGACCAGACTCGACAGCCGACTCATCTCAGCCTGGGCACGATTCGATTCGGTCGTGTCCGTGGAGACATCGATTACCGCGATTACCTGCCCTGCCTTGTCATACAGCGGGGTGATTGTTGAGTAGACGGACAGACGGCAACCGTTTCTGTGTTTGGTCCAGTGCTCACCAGACCACGGCTTCCCCGACGATACCTGGGCAATAATCGCGGTCGCTCTGGAGCCATTGTCGAACAGGGCGAGATCCGCGAAGTGTCGGCCAACCGCATCCCCCGCGCTCCACCCCAGCATCTGGACCGAGGCGTCGTTCCAGTAGGTAATCCGCCCCTGTAAATCAATCGAAACAACTGATTGCCCGACGGCGTCGAGCAGCGATGCCTGGAAGGAGCTTTCCTGCTGCGCGACTCGCTGCGACGTGATGTCGATGTGGGTGACCACCAGACCGCCGCCGTCACTCTTGCAGATGCGCGTGCGAATCCAGCGTTCACCGCCCTGAGACGGGTACTCAAGCGCGAGGTTTTGATGGTCTCCGCTCAGGACAGCGTGGAGACCAGCTGAAACTTCGACAGCGGCGCTGTCACCCTGCGCTGCCGCCGCAACACATTCCCTCAGGTAGGAGACCCCGGCGACCGGAGCTGCGATCCCGGCGAAGGGCTGAGAGAAACGCTCCCATTCCCGATTCACGGCTGAGATCACGCCATCCGCATCGAGTAGCCCCACCGCAACCGGGAGCGCGTCAAGGGTTTCACGCAATCCTGCCCGCGGGCGCTGCGCGGGATTGCCGTCGGCCGGGACCGAGGGTCGGTACGTGGTCATCATCACAGCCTATGCCAACGATCGGCCGGGCCTACCATGAACGGACCATGCAAAGGAATAACGCAGCTTTTGCGCAGGGTAACCCAAACTATCGACCGGACTAAAGCCTGTCAAAGTACCCTCGGTAAATGATCCCTGCAAATTGCGCCGTGCTTAAAGCGGTGAGGACGGTTTACACGGTGGCGGAATGTACCGCACCAATCGCTCAGTGCTGCCCCTGATACTTTCTCCGCAGGACCGTGTTCCCCTCATCGATCAAGACACCCTAATGGCCCTTGCAGATCAACTCGAAAACCCGTCGGCGGTCAAGGCATTCATCCTCGACTTCATCCATGTTTGGGATGAGAGGTTTATCCGGCTGGCGGACACCGTTTCCCGTCGTGACCACGCGGCCGCCATGGAAGCGGTGCTGAGCGTCCGGACCAGCTCAATGATGGTCGGGGCGGCGCGGCTTGCCAGCCTGGCGTCCGCCCTGGAGGAGTCAATCCAACTCAACGACCTGATCAAAGCCGCCGACATCCTTCCGCTCGTGGAAGCGTGCGGCATTCAAACGATCCGCGAACTGGCTCTCTGCTCCGAGTCTGTTCTCGGGTAAGACGAACCCTGGCCGCTGGATCAGGTCCGTTTCGGTGCCAACCTGTAGCCAACCCCGCGGACGGTCAACAGCCATCTTGGTTCGCGCGTATCCTCACCCAGCTTGCGGCGGAGGTTGCCCATATGGACCTCAACCGCCCGCTCGTCGGCATCACTGATATAGGCGTCGTCCCGGTAGTGGTGCCCCCTGACAACCCGGACCAGATTCGCTTTGGTACGGACTGATCCGCCGCTTCGAAGGAGATCGTGCAGCAAATCGAACTCGCTGCGTGTGAGGCTGAGTTTGTTTCCGCCCAACGTTGCGGTCCGCGTTTCGTGGTTGAGCGCCAGCCCATTGTGCAGCAGCACCCCCGGCTCGCCCTCGTCGGGAGGAGGAGCGCTGCCCTCACCGGATGCATCGGGGTTCCGTGGCCTGCGGAGCATGGCGGCTATCCGGGCCCGGAGTTCCCGTGGGCGGAAAGGTTTGGTGATGAAATCATCGGCACCCGATTGCAGTGCGGTCAGGGTATCCAATTCGTCGGTTCTCGCCGTCAGCATCAGAACGTAGCAATTGCTTGACTGCCGGATCCTGCGGAGTACCTCGTACCCGTCAATATCCGGAAGTCCCACATCGAGGGTCACAATGGTCGCGTTATGTTTGCCGACCAGCTCGACACCTGCCCGGCCGGAGCCTGCCGAGTGAACCTCAAATCCAGATTGAGTGAGAACAGCATCAACCAGATTACGCACATCGGCATCGTCTTCGATGACCACTGCAACTCCGGGATCGCTCATATCATTCCCTATTCTCGGCTCGTCTGACCGCTAGGCCATTGGGCTGTAAAGGATACGTCCCCCCGCATTTCACAATACTTCCGTTCGGTCCCCCAGCATACTCTTTGCCGCGGAGCCTGCTCGGTTTCAATCCGGCGCCCGTATCGACTGAGTATCAATTTGCGAGACTTCCGGTGCAAGGGTGGGCAAAGCCTATTGTTGGGACATAATAGGCGCATGCGTTACGACGGCCAGGGGAAGCCGACAACCGAATACTCTCGCCATGATTCCGGAAACTCGGCTACGCCTGAGCGCTTGTGGCTGCCTGGATTCGGACGGTTTGAGGGGGGCTTCAACTCCCGACGGAGGGCGGCGACGCACCAATTGCCCCTGACGATTGCGGTCGTAATTATCGCCGTCACCGCACCGTTATTGAATCCGGATTTACTGCTGAACGGGCTCTTCGTCGCAGGACTATTCCTGACTATTGCACTCTTCGCGGCGTGTTTCCTGATTCCGTGGGTGCGCCTACCGACGGGGGCAATGCTTGTCATCCCCATCCTTGATTTCGTCGCAATTCTGCTCTGCCGGAACGGCGCCGTCGACATCGTCCCTGGCCTTGGCGCGCTAGCGGCGTTCCCGGTCGTCTGGCTCGCTGCGTCCGGTCTGATGCCGCTGCTATCCGCGGTAGTCAGCTTCGTTGGGCCCTACCTTATTGTGCTTTTCCCCTATCTACTGGACTCCACCACCACCTATGCATCCTTGGTGGACACCCTGTTGCTCCCCACCATGACGCTGGCCCTTTTCCTCGTCATGAGAGTCCTCACGCTCCAGATGCGGATGCAACGGCTGGAGTTGCAGCAAAAGGCTGATGAGGTGTTGGCCCTTGAGACACAGAGTGGTGATCGCGAAAGACTTCTCGCTGCCATCCTCGACACCGTCGACGTCGGCGTCGTCGCCGTCGATACGGGAGGAAACACCTTGCTGTCCAACCGGCAGCAGCAACTGTTCCAGCAGGGAGCGTCTTCCCAGGACTACGACGAGGACATCCGGTTCTTCCGAAGCAAGGGATCAACTCCCCTACCCGAATCGCTGCACCCCATTCGCCGGGCCGCCGAGGGGGAATCGTTCTCCAATAACCTTCTCTGGTTGGGCGAAGGGGACTGCCAACGGGCGGTGTCAACAGCAGCACGGCCGATGACTGGTGGAGACGGTGAGTTTACCGGCTCCGTCGTCGTCTTCACGGACGTTACCGATCTGGTGAAGGCCCTGACGGTGAAGGAGGACTTCGTCGCCAATGTCACGCACGAGTTCAGCACGCCACTCACCTCCATTCTCGGCCATCTCGATCTGGTACTTGAGTCCCCGAACCTCCTGACCCCGCAGACCCGCGAGTCCCTGTCCATCGCCAGACGGAACGCTGAACGCCTCTCCATCCTGGTTTCGGACCTCCTGTCTGCAGCCTCCGCTTCGATCAGCCTGCACGCCAAGCCGACCGAACTGACGGCCCTCCTGACCTCTCGGATACGGTCAGCCCGAACACATGCGACCAACGCCGGAATTACACTCGTTTCGGAGGTACCTCAGTGCCTCTGGGCCATCGCCGATCCAATGAGGATGGGCCAGGTAGTAGATAACCTGCTCTCAAACGCCATTAAGTACTCGCCCGACGGCGGAGCCGTCACCATCCGGGCACATGCGGGAGAGGGAAGGGTTTTACTGGAAGTCGAGGACTGTGGAATAGGCATGACGCCGGACGAGACAGCCCTGATTTACGGTCGGTTTTTTCGCGCCCACAGCGCAAGGGAGTCGGCGATCCCCGGGGTCGGTTTGGGCCTGGCCATCACCAAGGCAATCGTCGAAGGCCACGGCGGCACCATTCATTGCTCCAGCTCGCTGGGAACCGGCACAAAGTTCACTGTCAGCCTGCCAACAACCATGGCGCATGCGCCGGCAGTGATCGGCTGACGAGATGCCGATGAGGGGATCTGTGGGCAGCGAGGTCCTGGCTCTGCCACACGATGTCCGCATCGTGACCGTGGCTGTAACAGCGCTGCTGGCCGGCCTGGTTCTCCTGCGGTTCGGGTGGGCACCCGAGACCCCTTCGTTCCTTGTGCTGCCCCTGTTCGGGGTGGTGCTGGCCATGATCGACCTGCGCACCAGGCTCCTGCCGAACGCGCTATTGCTGCCGTTCGCGGCCACCACGCTGGTCCTTCTCCTAGCGTCCAGCGGCCTGTCCGCGGACTGGAACCGGCTGGTCGGCGCGGTCCTGGGCAGTGCTGCCATGTTCGGCATTTACCTTGCGCTTGCACTTGTTTCACCGGGAAGCCTCGGAATGGGCGACGTGAAGCTCGCCGCGGTGCTTGGTCTCTACGGTGGCTATGCCGGAATGACCCCCTGGTTGGCAACGCTGCTCGGCGGCTTCCTCATCGGCGGCCTGGTCAGTGTGTTCCTGCTTCTCTTCACCAGAGCGTCGGCCCGTTCGGTCTTCCCGTTTGGGCCGCCGATGCTCGCCGCGTGCTTCGCTGCGATTGTCGCATTCGGTTAGCTCCGCAGCCCCGTCACAGGACCGTCCCGCCGCGCACGGGTCTCCTCAGCGCGGGTCCCGATGGCGTCGTCGTCGGGGTACCTGACCTCCTCGAGAACCAACGGGTGGGGCGCCGCAAGCACCGAGCGGGCCTCCTTGCTGCGTGCGGTGAGCCGTTCGAAGAGCCACTCGGGGTCTTTCTCCCCCACTCCCACGCGTAACGTTGAGCCGATCAGTCCCCGCACCATGTTGTGGCAAAAAGCGTCAGCCTGAATGGCCGCGGTGATGACGCCGTCGTCGCCGCGGCTGAAGTCGAACCGCTGCAGTTCGCGGACGGTTGTCGCGCCGGGCCGCGGTTTCACAAACGAACGGAAGTCCTGCAGGCCGAGGAGCCGCCTGGCGCCGTCATTCATCCGGTCAACCTGCAGTTCGTCGGGGTGCCAGAGCGTCACACGGCGGACCAAGGGGTCCCGCAATTCGGGACGGTCGGCGATCCGGTAGCTGTACCGACGCCACAGCGCCGAGAACCTGGCATCGAAGCCGGTGGGGGCCAGCCCGACCTTGCGGACGACGACGGCGGGCACCTGGTGGCGCTGCCGGTCGGCCTTGTGGAGTTCTCGGCTGATCGTGGCTCCCAACCTGCGCATCATGGCCGTTTCCGGGGTCATCTCCTTGCCACGGCTGAGACCATGCCACTCCCCTGGGGTCAGATCCACGTGGGCCACCTGACCACGGGCGTGGACACCGGTATCGGTGCGCCCCGCGACCGTCAGCCGGGCGGGTCGGCGCAGGAGGGTCTCAAGGCCGGCCTCGATTGCTCCCTGCACGGTGAGCAGCCCGGGTTGCAGGGCCCACCCGGAAAAGGACGCACCGTCGTAGGCAAGATCCAACCGGACACGCAAAAGCCCGCTGTCCTCACGAAGGACAGCGGGCTTTTGCTCAGTCATGGTGCTTCTTCAGATGCGGAAGAATTACTTCTTGCCGTCGTCTTCTGTGGTGCCTTCTTCGACTACAACAACCTCATCGGCACCGGCCTCGGCGCTGACGTTGGTGTCCTCAGCGGCGACCTCGTCGGCCGACGGTGCTGACTCTGCTGAATCGACCGAGTCAGCTGACTCCGGCGAATCAGGGGAATCTGCTGATTCTGCCGATTCTGCCGATACCGGGGCAGCAGCGGCTGGCGCTGCGTTCGCCTTGGACTGTTCGGCTTCTGCAACGACTGACTGCTTCGCTGACATTGGCTCCAGAACCAGTTCAATGACGGCCATCGGGGCGTTGTCGCCCTTACGGTTACCGATCTTGGTGATGCGGGTGTAGCCACCTTCGCGCTCGGCAACGGCAGGAGCGATGTCCGTGAACAGTTCATGGACGATGCTCTTGCTGCTGATGACGCCCAGGACGCGACGACGTGAGGCGAGATCGCCCTTCTTCGCGAAGGTGATCAGGCGCTCGGCGTAGGGGCGAAGCCTCTTCGCCTTGGTCACCGTGGTGGTGATGCGCTTGTGCTCGAACAGTGAGGCGGCCAAGTTGGCGAGCATCAGGCGTTCGTGCGCCGGACCGCCTCCGAGACGTGGGCCCTTTGTTGGTGTGGGCATGATTGTTTCTCCTCTAAGTGGTCCTGTCCGCCGCTACCAGCGGCGGACAGGTCTTTCTAACGTTGTTAGAGCTCGTCGTCGCTGTAGGCGGCGTCGTCTTCTTCGATGGCTGCTGCGCGAGCCGCGAGGTCGAACCCTGGAGGGGAATCCTTCAGGGACAGACCCAGCTCAACCAACTTGGCCTTGACCTCGTCGATCGACTTTGCGCCGAAGTTGCGGATGTCCATCAGGTCGGCCTCGGAGCGGGCAACGAGTTCACCCACGGTGTGGATACCCTCACGCTTGAGGCAGTTGTATGACCGAACGGTCAGCTCGAGATCTTCAATGGGCAGCGCCATGTCGGCTGCCAGGGCAGCGTCTGTTGGCGATGGGCCAATCTCGATGCCTTCGGCAGCGGTGTTCAGCTCACGAGCCAGTCCGAACAGTTCCACCAGGGTGGTACCGGCCGAGGCTACTGCATCGCGGGGAGCGATGGCGTCCTTGGTTTCGACGTCGACGATCAGACGGTCGAAGTCGGTGCGCTGCTCAACACGGGTTGCTTCGACCCGGAAGGTGACCTTCAGGACCGGCGAGTAGATGGAGTCGACCGGGATACGGCCGATCTCTGAGTCGCCGGACTTGTTCTGTGAGGCCGACACATAGCCGCGTCCACGCTCGATGGTCAGCTCAAGCTCGAACTTACCCTTCGAGTTCAGGGTGGCGATGTGCAGATCCGGGTTGTGGAACTCGACACCGGCTGGCGGCGCAATGTCCGCAGCGGTGACGACGCCGGGACCCTGCTTGCGCAGGTAGGCGACAACTGGCTCGTCGTGCTCGGAAGACACAGCCAGGTTCTTGATGTTCAGGATGATCTCGGTGACATCTTCCTTGACACCCGGAACCGTGGTGAACTCGTGCAGCACTCCGTCGATACGGATGCTGGTTACAGCTGCACCCGGGATCGAGGAAAGCAGGGTGCGGCGGAGTGAGTTTCCGAGGGTGTAGCCGAAACCGGGCTCAAGCGGCTCGATGACGAACCGTGAGCGGTTGTCGGCGACGACTTCTTCAGTCAGGGTGGGGCGCTGTGCAATAAGCACTTACATTTCCTTTCAGGGAGCATCCGCTATATGACGCAACACAAATGGTGGAAAGGGACAGCTAGCAAGCAACGCTTATTAGCTTGGGGATCGGTGTCGAACGCCGCCCTGAACAATCCCGGGTACTGGGATCATTCAGCGCGGCATTCGCACCGGAAAAGCTAATTAGACGCGGCGACGCTTCGGAGGCCGGCAACCGTTGTGGGCGCTGGGGGTGACATCCTGAATGGAGCCAACCTCCAGGCCGGTGGCCTGCAGCGAGCGGATAGCTGTTTCGCGTCCTGAGCCTGGGCCCTTGACGAAAACGTCGACCTTCTTGACGCCGTGTTCCTGCGCACGCTTTGCGGCAGCCTCGGCTGCCATCTGAGCGGCGAACGGCGTCGACTTGCGAGAACCCTTGAATCCAACTTCACCGGCGGAGGCCCAGGAGATAACTGCTCCTGACGGGTCCGTGATGGACACGATGGTGTTGTTGAAGGTGCTCTTGATGTGCGCCTGTCCAAGCGCGATATTCTTCTTATCCTTGCGACGCGGCTTACGTACCGCTCCACGAGTCTTGGGGGGCATTGCTTCTCCTACGAAAGGTGATGGGTGAGGTGCCGGGACCTGAAGGTCTGGCGAGCAAGCGGCTGGCTAGAACCATAAACCCCTATAACAGGGGCCTCCGCTGGCGAGGGTTCCCTGGCCGGACGAGCGCTAGCGAGTCAGGTTAGGGAGCCAGTGGGGATCTAGCGCGCGGCCTTCTTCTTGCCGGCCACGGTGCGCTTGGGGCCCTTACGGGTACGCGCGTTGGTCTTCGTACGCTGTCCGCGTACGGGAAGACCGCGGCGGTGCCGGATGCCTTCGTAGCTTCCGATCTCCACCTTTCGGCGGATGTCGGCGGCTACCTCACGGCGGAGGTCACCTTCGACCTTGTAGTTGACTTCGATGTAGTCACGCAGCTGCAGCAGCTCCGCGTCACTGAGGTCCTTGACGCGCGTATTCGGGCTGATCCCCGTTTCTGCCAGCGTCTGGTCTGCACGGGTCTTGCCCACGCCATAGATATAGGTAAGCGCTATCACTACCCGCTTTTCGCGGGGAATGTCTACGCCAGCGAGACGTGCCATAGTGGCGGTTCTCCTTTGGTGTTTCTGGAGGTCTGAAGCAGAGCGGCCTGCTGAAAATTTCAGCTCCCCGGCCTCCGTGCCCGGGGGTGTGCTCCCACCGATCGTGGGAACTGCTCTGCCTTTATGGTTGTAAAACTGCAGCGCGTGGGTGGTGCTTCTCTTGACGAGAAGAACTAGCCCTGACGCTGTTTGTGGCGCGGGTTTTCGCAGATTACGAGTACGTTGCCCTTGCGGCGAACCACCTGGCACTTATCGCAGATCCGCTTGACGCTCGGCTGGACCTTCATGGTTTTCCTTTGCGTTGTTTGCAGATTGTGCTGTAACTACACTCCCTGTCCTGAGGCAGGACGGGAGAATTCCTTATTTGTAGCGGTAGACGATACGGCCTCGGGTGAGGTCGTAAGGGCTAAGCTCCACTACCACCCGGTCCTCAGGAAGGATCCGGATATAGTGCTGACGCATTTTTCCCGAGATGTGGGCGAGGACAATGTGACCGTTTGCCAGCTCAACGCGGAACATCGCGTTGGGCAGAGCCTCGTTCACAGTGCCTTCAATCTCAATGACACCGTCTTTCTTGGCCATATCCTCCGCTAACGTCGATGCCCGCCACTGACGCGGCAGGCGATTGGGGTTGTGATCGTTGACCTACTCCCAGCGCAGCAACAGACCCGGGTTACCGGATCGTGCACACGTGGCGCCCTAAATGGGCACACGAGTAGAGACAACCAACAGGCAACTCTACGCTAACAGCTGTGAAATGTTAAATCTGGGTTCACGGGGTTGTCAGAGCGCAACGGGCGTGACACCCAGGGGTGCGAGCTTGGCTGCTCCCCCATCTTCGGCGCTGAGCACCCAGATGCCGCCGTCGTGCACCGCTACGGTGTGCTCCCACTGACATGACCGCTTGCCGTCAGTGGTGACTACAGTCCAGTCGTCGTCCAGCAACGTTGTCTCCAGGCTACCGAGGACCAGCATGGGCTCTATCGCCAGACACAGCCCCGGCTTGACCTTGGGACCACGGTGTCCACTGCGGTAGTTGAGCACGTCGGGCGGCTGGTGCATGGCGGTGCCGATCCCATGGCCAACATAGTCCTGCAGGATCCCTAACGGAGCGCCGTCCAGTCCCGAGACGTAGTCATCAATTGCATTGCCCACATCGCCAACATTCCGGGCGTTAGCCAGCGCGGCGATGCCATGCCACATGGCCGACTCCGTCGCGTCGGACAGCCGCTGGTCCTCGGCCCGCGCCTGTCCAACGATCACCGAACGGGCGGAGTCTGAATGCCAGCCGTCCACGATGGCGCCACCATCAATAGAGAGGATGTCACCGTCCTGGAGCACATAATCTCCTGGGATCCCGTGCACCACTTCATGGTTCACCGATGCGCAGATTGATGCGGGGAACCCGTGGTATCCCAGAAAGTTGGACGTTGCTCCCGAAGCCTTCAAAACCCCAGCGAACACGCCGTCGAGTTCCCGGGTAGTGACACCGACCGCGGCCGCGGCCACGGCTTCGTCGAGCGCTGCCGACAGGACCAATCCGGCCTTCCGCATGGTGCGGATTTGCTGGTTGTTCTTGTATTCGACCTTCGACTGGCGAAACATCGTCAAACTACCGGGTGCCGTTCAGGGCACTGACGACTCGTTCGGTCACTTCGTCGATAGCTCCGATGCCGTCGACCCGCTTGACGATGCCGCGTCCCTCGTACTGCGAGACAACCTCTTCGGTCTGCTCGTGGTACAGGTCAAGCCGGTGGCGGATGACGGTTTCGTTGTCGTCGCTGCGGCCGTCCAGCTCAGCGCGGCCGGTCAGGCGACGGATCAGTTCCTCGTCTGGGGCGGTGAGCTGCAAGACGGCGTCGAGGGTGAGCTCGTTCTGCTGGAGAATGTCATCCAGTTCGACAACCTGGGCCGGAGTGCGCGGGTAACCGTCGAGGAGGAATCCCTCGCGCACGTCGTCTTCTTTCAGACGATCCCGCACCATCGAATTGGTGACACTGTCAGGCACGAAGTCCCCGGCGTCCATGTACTTCCTGGCCTCGAGGCCAAGCGGAGTCTCCCGCTTCACGTTGTCCCGGAAGATATCTCCAGTAGAAATCGCGACGACTCCTAGTCGCTCGGAGATTCGCGAAGCCTGTGTGCCTTTGCCGGATCCGGGAGGTCCAATTATGAGCATGCGTGTCATCGCAACAACCCTTCGTAGTGACGCTGCTGAAGCTGAGCGTCGATCTGCTTCACCGTTTCGAGTCCAACACCCACCATGATGAGGATTGAGACACCACCGAAGGGGAAGTTCTGGTTAGCGTTGATCAACACGAGCGCGATCAACGGGATCAGTGCCACCAGGCCAAGGTATAGGGCACCGGGCAGGGTGATGCGGGACAAGACGTACTGCAGGTACTCGGCCGTCGGACGACCCGCACGGATGCCCGGGATGAACCCGCCGTACTTCTTCATGTTCTCCGAGACCTCATCCGGGTTGAACGTGATCGCTACGTAGAAGTAGGTGAAGAACACGATCATGGCGAAGTACAGGGCCATGTAGAGGGGGTGGTCGCCGTTCGCCAGGTAGGTGGTGATGAAGTTGACCCACTCCGGTGGCGGTGTCTGCCCATCGGTTGGCGTGTTGAATTGCGCGATCAGGCTCGGCAGATACAGCATCGATGAGGCGAAGATGACCGGGATAACACCGGCCATGTTCACCTTGATCGGGATGTAGGTGCTGCTGCCACCGAGGGTGCGTCGACCCACCATCCGTTTGGCGTACTGCACGGGGATGCGACGCTGCGACTGCTCAACAAAGATCACCAATGCAACCACCACTAGCCCGATGGCGATCACTGCCACGAAGACGGTCCAGCCCTGGGTGCGGAGGATCTCGCCCAGGGAGGTGGGGAAGCCTGCGGCGATGGCGGTGAAGATAAGCAGCGACATGCCGTTGCCGACTCCACGCTCGGTGATGAGTTCACCCATCCACATGATCAGGCCGGTACCGGCGGTAAGGGTCAGGATCAGAAGCAGGATGGTGATGAGACTGTCGTCCGGGATGATCGGCACTGGGCAGTCGCCTAGCAGGGCTCCGGATCGGGCCAGGGAAACCAGTGTGGTCGCGTTGAGCAAGGCCAACGCGATGGTGAGGTAGCGCGTGTACTGGGTCAGCGTCGACTGCCCCTGCGCGCCTTCCTGGTGCAGCTCCTGGAACCGCGGGATGACCACGCGGAGGAGCTGGGTGATGATGCTCGCCGTGATGTAGGGCATGATGCCCAGAGCGAAGATGGACACTTGCAGGAGAGCGCCACCACTGAAGAGGTTCACGAACTCATAGAGACCACCCTCGGTGTTGCCGAGCTGCAAACACTGCTGAACATTGCCGTAATCGACACCGGGCGCGGGGATGAAGGCACCCAGGCGGAAGATGGTGATGATTCCAAGCGTGAACAACAGCTTGCGCCGCAAGTCTGGCGTCCGGAAAGCCCGGCCAATAGCGCTAAGCAAGCGTCCTCCTGAAGGTCTTGGTGTCCATGGCGGACAGATACACAACAACCGAGTCTAACGGTTGAAACCCGGTGCGTCGGACCCGGGGGTGGCTAGGTAAGCCCATGTGGCCATAAAAAAACTCTTGGTGGGCCGGAATG
>NZ_ASZW01000025.1:0-10754 GCF_000468215.1 Arthrobacter sp. CAL618
CCAAGAGTCTAGTTGCTAGATCGGGTAGATCACAGCGGCTCTGAATTAGAGTCCGGTGACCGAACCGCCGGCTGCAGTGATTTTCTCTGCAGCGCTAGCCGAGTACGCGTGCACAGTGACATCAACCTTGACGGTGATGTCGCCGGTGCCCAGTACCTTCACGGGCTGGTTCTTACGAACCGCACCGTTGGCGACCAGGCTGTCGACTGACACCTCGCCACCGTTGGGGTAAAGCTCCGAGATCTTATCCAGGTTTACTACCTGGAACTCGACCCGGAATGGGTTCTTGAAGCCACGCAGTTTGGGAAGGCGCATGTGCAGGGGAAGCTGTCCGCCTGCGAAGCCTGCCTTGACCTGGTAACGGGCCTTGGTTCCCTTCATACCGCGTCCTGCAGTCTTACCCTTGGAGCCTTCGCCACGGCCCACGCGGGTCTTGGCGGTCTTCGCTCCAGGGGCGGGACGCAGGTGGTGGACCTTGAGCGCGTGAACGCGCTCATTATCCGACTTGACCGTGGCTGCTGCCACATTCTTCTCTGCCATTAGTTGGCCTCCTCAACCTTCACGAGGTGCGGAACCGTGTTGACCATGCCAACAGTGACGGCATCAGCGGTACGGACAACGGTGTGTCCGATGCGCTTGAGGCCGAGAGACCGCAGGGTGTCGCGCTGGTTCTGCTTGCCGCCAATGACGGACTTGATTTGGGTGATTTCAAGCTTCGCTGAGCTTACTAACACGCGCTTGGGAGTTGCCATTACGCACCTGCCTTTTGTTCCTGCATTGCGCGCAGCATCGACGAGGAAGCCACCTGATCCAGCGGCAACCCACGACGGGCGGCTACTGCCTGAGGCTCTTCCAGCCGCTTCAGCGCGTCAACAGTTGCGTGAACAATGTTGATGGCGTTCGAAGAACCGAGTGATTTGGACAGAACATCGTGGATGCCGACGCATTCCAGCACAGCACGCACCGGGCCACCGGCGATAACGCCGGTACCTGGGGAGGCCGGGCGGAGCAGGACTACGCCTGCGGCCGCTTCGCCCTGCACCAGGTGAGGGACCGTGCCACCGATGCGGGGGACCTTGAAGAAGGACTTCTTGGCCTCTTCAACGCCCTTTGCGATAGCTGACGGAACTTCCTTGGCCTTGCCGTAACCGACGCCGACCATTCCGTTACCGTCGCCAACGACAACCAGGGCGGTGAAGCTGAAACGCCGTCCACCCTTGACTACCTTTGACACACGGTTGATAGCAACCACGCGCTCGACAAACTTGTCCTTGTCGTCGCCACGACCGCCGTCACGGCCACCACGGCCGCCGTCGCGACCGCCACGGCCACCGTCACGGCCACCGGCGCCGCTGCTGCGGCCACCACGTTCTCCGCGGGCACCGCCCTTGCGGTCGTCGGCTGCTGCCGCTGCGGGTGCCTCTGTAGCCGGAGCTGCAGCGGCAGGCTGATCAGTACCTGTACTCAATTCAGGTTCCTTTGCATTGTTTTCCTCGGTCACAGTGCCAACCCACCTTCGCGGGCGCCATCAGCGATGGCGGCAATACGGCCGTGGTACTTGTTGCCGCCGCGGTCGAAGACTACTGCTTCGATTCCTGCAGCCTTGGCACGCTCTGCGACGAGGTTGCCCACGCGCTTAGCTTTGGCGGTCTTGTCGCCGTCGAATGCACGCAGATCGGCTTCGAGGGTGGATGCCGAAGCAACCGTGACACCCAGACCGTCGTCCACAACCTGAACGAACATGTGACGTGCAGACCGGTTGACTACCAGACGCGGGCGGACCGCGGTTCCGGTGATGCGCTTGCGCACACGGAGGTGGCGGCGTCCGCGCTGGGCGGACTTGCTCTTTGAGCTTCGCTTCTTATTAATGCTGATAGCCATGATTATTTACCAGACTTTCCGACTTTACGGCGAACAACTTCGCCTGCGTAGCGCACGCCCTTGCCCTTATAGGGGTCCGGCTTCCGCAGCTTGCGGATGTTTGCGGCGACTTCGCCGACCTGCTGCTTGCTGATGCCGGAGACGGAAACCTTGGTAGGTCCCTCAACGGTCAGAGTGATGCCCTCCGGTGCCTTGACGGCGACCGGGTGGCTGAAGCCCAGTGCGAACTCCAGGTCGGAACCCTTCGCCTGCACGCGGTAACCGGTGCCGACAATTTCGAGGTTCTTCTTGTATCCGTCAGTGACACCGATGATCATGTTGGAGATCAGCGTGCGTGTCAGGCCGTGCAGCGAACGCGATTCGCGCTCGTCGTTCGGCCGGGTGACGGTCAGTGTGCTCTCGTCGAGATCCACCAGGATCGGGCTGGGCACAGTGTGGCTCAGCTCCCCCTTGGCTCCCTTGACGGACACCAGGTTACCGGTGACTTTTACCTCAACACCCGCGGGAACGGAGATGGGGAGACGTCCAATACGTGACATGTGTTTACTCCTTCTCTGTTCCGGCTACCAGACGTAGGCGAGGACTTCCCCACCCACGCCCTTCTTGGATGCCTGGCGGTCTGTCAGCAGTCCGGAGGACGTTGACAGGATTGCAATCCCAAGGCCACCCAGCACGTGCGGCAGGTTGGTGGACTTCGCGTAAACGCGGAGCCCGGGCTTGGAGATGCGGCGGATGCCGGCGATTGAACGCTGGCGCTCAGGACCGAACTTGAGGTCGATGGTCAGCTTCTTGCCAACCTCCGCTTCCTCTTCCTTCCAGCCTGCGATGTAGCCTTCAGCCTTCAGGATGTCGGCGACGCGAGCTTTGAGCTTGCTGTATGGCATGCTCACGGTGTCGTGGTATGCGGAGTTTGCATTGCGCAGACGTGTCAGCATGTCTGCCACAGGATCTGTCATTGTCATGTGGGCTCTTGCCCTTCCTCGTAACGGTTTCCGGGGCCCGGTTTAGGGTGTTGGACTTGCGCCCTACCCTGCCCGGTACGGACCTGGAACGTAGTTAGATTAATCTTCGGATTTAAACGGGAAGCCGAGCGCTTTGAGCAGTGCGCGACCTTCGTCATCGGTTTTTGCGGTGGTGACAACGGTGATGTCCATGCCACGTACGCGGTCGATCTTGTCCTGGTCGATCTCATGGAACATTGACTGTTCCGTGAGCCCGAAGGTGTAGTTGCCGTTTCCGTCGAACTGGCGGCCGCTGAGGCCACGGAAGTCGCGGATACGGGGCAGCGCCAGTGACACCAGACGGTCTACGAATTCCCACATCCGGTCGCCACGGAGCGTTGCGTGGCAGCCGATCGGCATTCCTTCGCGCAGCTTGAACTGAGCGATCGATTTGCGGGCCTTGGTGACCTGAGGCTTCTGACCAGTGATCTGGGTCATGTCGCGTACAGCACCATCGATGAGCTTGGAGTCCTTGGCGGCATCTCCAACACCCATGTTCACAACAACCTTGACCAGTCGTGGGACCTGGTTGACGTTGGTGTAACCGAATTCTTCCTGCAGTCCGGACTTGATTTCAGCGGCGTAGCGCGTCTTCAGGCGCGGGGAGATCTTTGTCTCTACGGCTTCGGTAGTCATTAGAGATCCTTCCCTGATGCCTTGGCGACGCGAATCCGGACCGTACGCTCTTTACCGTCTTTTTCGACGGTATCGATGCGGTAGCCAACGCGGGTTGGCTTGTTGGTCTCGGGGTCAACCACTGCAACATTGCTGATGTGGATGGGGGCTTCAATGACCTCGATGCCGCCAGTCTTCGAGCCGCGCTGCGACTGTCCGACCTTGGTGTGGCGGGTGACGCGGTTGATTCCCTCGACGAGGACCCGGTTGTTCTCCCGGAATACCTTCAGAACCTTGCCCTGCTTGCCGCGGTCTCCGCCGCGTTCCTGCTTGGCTCCGCTGATGACCTGTACCAGGTCACCCTTCTTGATCTTGAACTTCACTGTCTTATTCGCTCCCATGGGTTAGAGCACCTCCGGCGCTAGCGAGATGATCTTCATGAAGCGCTTGTCACGGAGTTCGCGACCGACGGGACCGAAGATACGCGTACCGCGCGGGTCGCCGTCTGTCTTCAAGATCACCGCAGCGTTCTCGTCAAACTTGATGTAGGAACCATCCGCGCGGCGGCGTTCCTTCTTGGTGCGGACGATGACCGCCTTGACGACGTCGCCCTTCTTTACGTTACCGCCGGGAATTGCATCCTTGACGGTGGCGACAATTACGTCGCCGATGCCTGCGTAGCGACGTCCAGATCCACCGAGAACACGGATTGTCAAGATTTCCTTGGCACCCGTGTTGTCGGCGACCTTAAGCCGCGACTCCTGCTGAATCACTTATTACTCCTGTCGTCGCGCTGGTTCTCTATACGAGCCTTGCGGAACGGATATGGGTTGGCCCCGTAATACTGGTCCTCAGCCTGCGCGGGCGCGAACACGCCAACGCAAAGAATGCTGAACAAGATTATCGGGCTTTTGTCTCAATCGCCGGTGTGGAAGCTCATACCTCTAACCCACCGGACAGACAAGATTTTCATCTTATCGCGAAAGTGCCCCGGAGGTGAAATCGCAGTGCGATCTCACCTCCGGGGCCCAGTCGTTAAAGCTGGTTCCCTTGCGGGAGCCTACTTGGCGCGCTCGATTACCTCGACCAGACGCCACCGCTTGGTAGCGGACAGCGGGCGGGTCTCACTGATGAGAACGTGATCGCCGATGCCGGCGGTGTTCTCTTCATCGTGGACCTTGACCTTGGTGCTGCGGCGAAGAACCTTGCCGTACAGTGCGTGCTTCACCCGGTCCTCAACCTGGACCGTGATGGTCTTTTCCATCTTGTCCGAGACTACGTAGCCACGACGGGTCTTACGGTAGCCGCGGGCGAGATCGTCCGACGTCGTTGCTTCACTCTTCTGTTCACTCACTTGGCGTCCTCCTTAGAAGCCTCGGTGCCTGCGTCAGGCGTGCCCGCATCCGGGGCGTCTTTGGTGGAGGCCTTCTTGGACTTCTTGGCCTTTTCAGGCTTTGCTTCCTCAACAGGAGCAACAAAGTCAGGCCGAATGCCGAGCTCACGCTCACGCATCACCGTGTACAGGCGTGCGATATCGCGCTTCACTGAGCGCAGACGCCCGTGATTTTCCAACTGACCCGTAGCGGACTGGAAGCGAAGGTTGAACAACTCTTCCTTACCCTTGCGGAGTTCTTCGACCAGGCGATCACGATCGAAGCCGTCCAACTGCTCGGATGTCAGTTCCTTTGAACCAATAGCCATGTCTACTCACCACCTTCACGACGCACAATGCGTGCCTTCAACGGCAGCTTGTGGATTGCTAGGCGCAATGCTTCGCGGGCTACCTCTTCTGATACACCGGAGAGTTCGAAAAGAACCCGACCCGGCTTGACGTTGGATACCCACCATTCTGGGGAACCCTTACCGGAACCCATACGGGTTTCAGCAGGCTTCTTGGTCAGTGGGCGGTCCGGATAAATGTTGATCCAGACCTTGCCGCCACGCTTGATGTGGCGGGTCATGGCAATACGTGCAGCTTCAATCTGACGGTTGGTGACGTAAGCCGGGCTCAGCGCCTGGATACCCCACTCACCGAAGCTGACCTCAGTGCCACCGGTTGCAGCGCCGGAACGACCCGGGTGGTGCTGCTTACGGAACTTGACTCGACGAGGGATAAGCATTTAAGCCTGTCCTCCTTCCGCTGCTGCCGGAGCTGCAGCTTCAGCCGGTGCGGCAGTTGCCTGCGCCTCGGTAGGAGCGGAGCCGGCCGGGTTACGACGACGACGGTCTGCACCGCGGTCTCCGCCACGGTCAGCGCCAGCTGGGCCACGGCTCGGACGGTCGCTTCCGCCGCCGCGTCCGCGGGACGGTGCAGCTGCAGCCTGGGCTGCGAGCTCCTTGGCGGTGATGTCGCCCTTGTAGATCCAGACCTTCACGCCGATACGGCCGAAGGTGGTCTTGGCTTCGAAGAAACCGTAATCGATGTTCGCGCGGAGGGTGTGCAGGGGCACACGGCCTTCGCGGTAGAACTCGGAACGGCTCATTTCTGCGCCACCCAGACGGCCGGAACACTGAACACGGATGCCCTTGGCTCCTGCACGCTGCGCCGACTGCATAGCCTTCTTCATCGCACGGCGAAATGCCACGCGTGAGGAGAGCTGCTCGGCAACGCCCTGGGCCACAAGCTGGGCTTCCATCTCGGGGTTCTTGACCTCGAGGATGTTCAGCTGAACCTGCTTGCCGGTCAGTTTCTCCAGCTCGCCGCGGATACGGTCTGCTTCGGCGCCGCGGCGGCCGATTACGATGCCGGGACGTGCAGTGTGGATATCCACACGAACACGGTCACGGGTGCGCTCGATCTCTACCTTGGCGATACCGGCGCGGTCCATGCCCGTCGCCATGAGCTGACGGATCTTGATGTCCTCACGGACGTAATCCTTGTACCGCTGACCTGGCTTGTTGCTGTCGGCAAACCAGTGCGAACGGTGGTCCGTGGTGATACCGAGCCTGAACCCATGCGGGTTTACTTTCTGTCCCACTAGCGGACCTGCGCTTTCTCAGGGGTTGCTACTACAACTGTGATGTGACTGGTCCGCTTCAAGATGCGGAACGCACGGCCCTGGGCGCGCGGTCGGAACCGCTTCATCGTGGGGCCCTCATCAACAAATGCCTCGCTGATGATCAGGTTATCTTCATCGAATGCGATGCCGTCCCGGTCCGCGAGGACACGGGCGTTGGCGACCGCCGACTGTACTACCTTGAATACCGGCTCTGAAGCTGCCTGTGGGGCGAACTTCAGTATTGCCAGAGCCTCATTCGTCTGCTTGCCACGAACCAGGTTGACGACGCGCCGGGCCTTCATAGGCGTGACACGCGAAAAACGCGCAACTGCCTTGGCTTCCATTGCTTTCCTTCTCTCGTCTTCTGCCGCTCGAGCAGCGCCTAGCGGCGCTTGCCCTTGCGGTCGTCCTTTACATGGCCGCGGAAGGTCCGCGTCGCAGCGAATTCGCCGAGCTTGTGCCCGACCATTGACTCTGTGACAAACACCGGGATGTGCTTGCGCCCGTCGTGCACGGCGATCGTGTGCCCCAGCATGTCGGGGATGATCATTGAGCGGCGGGACCACGTCTTGATGACGTTCTTGGTGCCCTTGTCGTTTTCACGAGCTACCTTCACAAAAAGGTGCTGATCGACGAAGGGGCCTTTCTTCAGGCTGCGTGGCATGTCTCCAGGCTCCTATCGCTTGTTCTTGCCGGAACGACGGCGACGCACAATCAGTGAGTCGCTCTCTTTGTTTTTGCGGCGGGTACGGCCTTCGGCCTTACCGTTCGGGTTCACCGGGTGACGGCCACCAGAGGTCTTACCTTCACCACCACCATGTGGGTGATCAACCGGGTTCATGGCAACGCCACGAACGGTTGGGCGGACGCCCTTCCAGCGCATACGGCCGGCCTTGCCCCAGTTGATGTTGGACTGTTCTGCGTTTCCAACTTCACCGATGGTGGCCCGGCAGCGAACATCCACATTGCGGATTTCACCGGAGGGGAGGCGGAGCTGCGCGAAGCGGCCCTCTTTGGCAACCAGCTGGACTGACGCACCGGCCGAGCGAGCCATCTTGGCCCCGCCGCCTGGACGCAGTTCCACAGCGTGGATCACGGTACCAACCGGGATGTTCCGCAGTGGCAGGTTGTTGCCTGGCTTGATGTCAGCACCGGAACCGGCTTCCACCATGTCGCCCTGCTTCAGGCGGTTAGGTGCAACGATGTAGCGCTTGGTGCCGTCAACGTAGTGGAGCAACGCGATGCGAGCCGTGCGGTTGGGATCGTATTCGATCTCAGCAACGCGGGCGTCAACGCCGTCCTTGTCGTGGCGACGGAAGTCAATCAGGCGGTACTGGCGCTTGTGGCCACCACCCTTGTGACGGGTCGTGATCTTGCCGGTGTTGTTACGTCCACCCTTTTTGGGGAGGGGACGCACCAGGGACTTCTCCGGTGTCGACCGAGTGATTTCTGCGAAGTCAGCAACGCTTGAGCCGCGACGGCCAGGCGTTGTTGGCTTGTATTTACGAATAGCCATGTGTCATTTCCTCGTTAAAGTGGTCTCCGCCCTAACCGAGCGGACCGCCGAAGATGTCGATCGTTCCTTCTTTGAGGGTCACGATGGCACGCTTGGTGCCCTTACGCTGCCCCCAGCCGAAGCGGGTGCGCTTGCGCTTACCCGAACGATTGAGTGTGTTGATCGAATCGACCTTGACGGAGAAAATCTTCTCCACGGCCAACTTGATCTCTGTCTTGTTCGAGCGAGGGTCGACCAGGAAGGTGTACTTACCTTCGTCGATCAGGCCGTAGCTCTTTTCCGAGACGACCGGCGCAAGGACGACGTCGCGGGGATCTTTGGAGATGGTCGCGCTCACTTGGCGTCCTCCGTAGCTGTTGTGCTCTCGTCAGCATCTACGGTCGAGTCAGCTGACCCGACGAACGTGTCGTAAGCGGCCTTCGTGAAGATCACGTCGTCGGAAACCAGCACGTCATAGGTGTTGAGCTGGTCAACATAGAGGACGTGTACTTCCGGGACGTTCCGCACGGACAGTGCCGTGAGATCGTTGGCGCGCTCGATAACGATGAGCAAGTTTGGACGCTCCGAGATGCTGCGAAGCGCTTCGATTGCACCCTTGGTGGACGGCTTGTCGCCGGACACCAGGGACTCGAGGACGTGGATACGGCCGTTGCGTGCCCGATCAGAGAGGGCACCGCGCAGAGCGGCAGCCTTCATCTTCTTGGGGGTGCGCTGGCTGTAGTCGCGTGGGGTGGGTCCGTGGACGACGCCGCCACCGGTCATGTGAGGGGCACGGATCGAACCCTGACGGGCACGACCTGTCCCCTTCTGCTTGAACGGCTTGCGGCCTGCGCCGGATACCTCTGCACGAGTCTTCGTCTTGTGCGTACCCTGACGGGCAGCAGCAAGCTGAGCCACGACAACCTGGTGCAGCAAGGGCACATTGGTCTGCGTGTCGAAGATCTCTGCGGGGAGATCGACCTTTACAGTGTTGACAGCCATCTAACTATGCTCCCTTCACGGCGGTGCGCACGAGGACGACCTGGCCGCGGGCGCCGGGAACGGCACCCTTGATCAGCAGCAGCGACTTCTCGACATCCACAGCGTGAACTGTGAGGCTCAGAGTGGTCTGACGAACGGCACCCATACGGCCTGCCATTTTCATACCCTTGAAGACGCGGCTAGGGGTGGACGCGCCACCGATAGAGCCGGGCTTGCGGTGGTTCTTGTGGGCACCGTGGGATGCGCCGACGCCGTGGAAGCCGTGACGCTTCATGACACCTGCGAAGCCCTTGCCCTTGGTGGTGCCGATGACGTCGACCTTCTGGCCGGCTTCGAAGATCTCAACGGAGAGCTCCTGGCCCAGCGAGTAGGTGTCAGCATCGGAGGTACGCAGCTCAACCACGTGGCGGCGCGGCGTGACGCCGGCCTTTTCGAAGTGACCGGCCAGTGGCTTGGTCACCTTGCGGGGGTCGATCTGGCCGAAGCCGATCTGGACAGCTGTGTAGCCGTCCTGGTCCGCTGAGCGGAGCTGGGTAATGACGTTGGAGTCAGCCTGGACGACAGTAACCGGTACCAGCAGGTTGTTTTCGTCCCAGACCTGGGTCATTCCGAGCTTGGTGCCCAGAAGACCCTTGACCTGACGCGTAAGTGAAGTAGACATTATGATCCGCTCTCCCTTACAGCTTGATTTCGATGTTCACGTCCGCAGGCAGGTCGAGACGCATCAGCGAATCAACGGCCTTGGGCGTGGGGTCAATGATGTCGATCAGACGCTTGTGAGTACGCATTTCAAAGTGCTCGCGGCTGTCCTTGTACTTGTGCGGTGAGCGGATAACGCAGTACACGTTCTTCTCCGTCGGCAGGGGCACTGGGCCAACTACCGTAGCGCCTGCGCGCGTCACCGTCTCAACGATCTTCCGTGCTGATACGTCGATGACCTCGTGGTCATACGACTTCAGCCGGATGCGGATTTTTTGTCCCGCCATGGCGTCTCGACTCTCTCTCTCAAGAATTCTTGAATAACTGTCAGTTCCTGCACGTGCTGCGCCCGTTGCACTGGCGCTCCTCCCACAGACTGAATCCGGAAGTTTCCGGGTTCCTCACCCTGTGGAGGTACCGACCCCCGCGCTCGGGCGTGTCGCGGATTTTCTGCAAACTGATCCCTCTGTTTGCTTCCACGTTTCCAGCCGAACTGAAATGGGGGTGGTCATATTTGGGCTAACCGCCCGGTGAACACCGACCCTGCATCAGGCATTATCCTGATCGGGACGGTATCTCAAACCGCGCGCGCAAGCGCTTGAACAACTTGTCCAGTCTTCCAGATATCAGGGCAGAAGGCGAATCCACGCCGAGACACGCCCCTCGGTGTGATGTACTTTACTCTTCTCACTCCCCCACCGACCGACGTCGTCCGCCAGAAAAGTGCCCGCGGTGCGACGTCGTCCGCCAGGAAAGTGCCCGCGGTGCAGGATCGCTGTGGCGCAACCACGTTTCTGCAGCTCCACCACTTTCCTGCCGCCACCACTGCAGCGCACCCACTCCCCTGCAGCTCCACCACTTTCCTGCCGTTCCCCCGCCACCCGAGGTCGTCCGCCAGGAAAGTGCCCGACGTCGTCCGCCAGGAAAGTGCCCGCGGTGCAGGATCGCTGTGGCGCAACCACGTTCCTGCAGCTCCACCACTTTCCTGCCGCCCCACTGCAACGCAACCACGTTCCTGCAGCTCCGCCACTTTTCTGCCGGCTTAAAAGGTAAGGCCCCGCT
>NZ_ASZW01000026.1:0-3398 GCF_000468215.1 Arthrobacter sp. CAL618
CCCTTTTCTGTAACGACTGTCATGAATGAACCGTCGATTTCCTGTTAGATAATTTCTTACTTCGAGTGACTAGGAGTCAATTGAGGCGAGTTCTTCCTGCGCGGTAGCCTGCTGATCGTCGGTCAGGCCGATGAACAGCGCTGCCTCAGCAATCTCGGCGGCATTCTCGACGTAGAAGTCAATGAACGTTGCGACCTGTGGCTTTTCGGTGTATGAATCGTTGGCGACATACACGAACAGCGGGCGACCCAGTGGAGCGTAGGTTTCGTCCTGGACGGTCTCTGCCGATGGGGTAACGCAACCGTCACCGTTGTCGACCTGGACAATCTTCACGGCGTCGGGGTTTTCCTCGGCGTAGGACAGCCCGAAGAAGCCCATCGCGCCGGCTGCACCTTGCACGCCCTGGACTGTGACATTGTCGTCCTCCGACGGGCTGTAGTCGGTGCGAATCGCGCCTTCTTCGCCGTTGATGGCCTCAGTGAAGTAGTCGAAGGTACCGGAGTCAGTGCCCGCGCCGTAGAGCACCAGCTCCTCATCAGGGAAGGAAGGGTCGACCTGGTTCCAGCTGGTGATCTCCCCTTCTGACTCGGGCGCCCAGATGGTGGCGAGCTGTTCGACCGTGAGGCAGTCGGCCCAGTCGTTTTCAGGGCTCACGACAACTGACAGACCATCGTTGGCCATGATGATTTCGGTGAACCCGATACCGTTCTCTTCACAAATGGCAACTTCATCATCTGCAATGGGGCGGGAGGCGTTGGAGATGTCGGTTTCACCGGCGCAGAACGCGGCAAACCCACCGCCGGTGCCTGAGGTGGCAACCGTGACGTTGATGTCGGGCTCTACATCGCGGAACAGGTCAGCAGCGGCTGACGAGAGAGGAGCAACTGTCGACGAGCCGTCAGCGGCTACCGAGCCGGTGGCTGCTCCAGCTTCCGCTGGCTCGCCATTCGATTCTGGCTCGGCCTGGCCGCCACATGCGGAGAGCAGCAGAGCGGCAATGGCGATTGATGACGCGACGCCAACGCGACGGGGAAGTCTGTTTTGCACTGTATTGATCCTTCCAATGGCAACTTGCGCTGCCCAGGGTATGGGGAGGTCGGCGGTGCCGACAAGAATCAATAGAAGCTCGCCTATATGAACACAGGATGAACAGAAGTTGGCTATAGAATTTACATAGATAAAGATCTATGTAATGTATCGGCGAGAGAATGCACCGCTGCCTTCTAGGCGCCCCGACGCTGGGGCGCCTGAAGAAGGTCAACCAGCTCCAGGAGTTGCTCCATTTCATCCGCGGATCGTTGATCCGCGCCGCTGCCCGCAAAGAAGGCCGCGTCATAGTAGAGGCCGTCACCCATCAGCTTCACTGCACGGGCCACCGGATGGCTCCCTAGTGCCAACTCAAGTGCCTCGAGCCACAAGGACTGGATCTGGGCGAAGTTTTGCTGTGCCTTCGGGTGCCCCTGCTGGGCCAGTCGCGCCATCGCCACAAGCGCGCGATCCAAAGCGCTGTCTTCATAGACAGAGGTCCGGACGTAGTAGCGTGCCGCACCGTCGGGGTCGGCGGCCATCAGCTCCCGGTCCCGTGCGGAAAGAGCGAGTAGCCGCTCCCCCAACGCATCGACCAACGCCTCCTTCGACGGAAAGTGGTATAGCAGACCGCCCTTGGACACGTCAGCTGAGGCGGCCACCGCCTCCATGGTGGCAGCCCGCTCCCCGTCGCGGATAAGGATGTTTTCGAAACTGTCGAGGATGCGCTCTTTGGAACTGGCCATGCATTCATCGTAACGGTGCTTCAAATTTTACTGTACCGGCTGGACGGTATAGCCTCGAGTGATGAGCACATCGACCTACTTCACCGAGCCGTCAACCGGAGCGGCAGCACAGCACCCCGCTCCCGGCCGGGCGGGGAGGCGCGAGTGGACCGCCCTTGTTGTTCTAATGCTGCCCGTCCTGTTGGTTGCGGTAGACAACACGGTGCTCGCTTTCGCGACCCCCGCCATCTCCCTGGCCTTCAACACCAGCGGCACCACCCTGCTGTGGATCATCGATAGCTATCCCCTGGTCCTGGCGGGGCTACTGGTCGCAATGGGCAGCTTCGGCGACCGTTTCGGCCGCCGAAAGCTCCTCATCATCGGTGCCATTGGCTTTGCCGTCTTCTCGGTCGCCGCCGCCTACTCGCCCACGGCAGAACTGCTCGTCGCATCCCGGGTGGGCCTTGGCGTCTTCGGCGCCATGCTGATGCCCTCGACGCTCTCCTTGCTGCGGAACATCTTCACCGATCGCAACCAGCGCCGTCTAGCTATCGCTATCTGGGCCGCCGGGTTCTCGGCCGGCGCAGCCATGGGACCGCTAGTCGGCGGCGCACTTCTTGAACACTTCTGGTGGGGGTCGGTATTCCTACTGGCCGTCCCGGTACTGGTGCTGATGCTGGCGCTCACCCCGGCGCTGGTTCCGGAATCGAAGGACCCCAACCCGGGGCGGGTGGACTACTTGAGCATCGTCCTCTCCGTGACCACCATGCTGCCCATCGTCTTCGCGATCAAAAACTTCGCGAAGGGGGACTCGGTGACGGTCACCGTCGCCGCCGTCGTCATCGGACTTACGGCGGGCACGCTGTTCACCAGGCGCCAGCTCAGCCGATCGAACCCCATGCTCGACGTGCGGCTGTTCACGGTGCGCGCCTTCACGGGGGCGGTGCTGGTAAATCTGCTGGCGATCTTCTCCCTGGTGGGGTTCATCTACTTCGTGTCGCAGCACCTGCAGCTGGTCCTTGGGCTGAGCCCCTTGAACGCGGGCCTGGTTCTGGTTCCCGGCCTGGTAATGACGATCATTGCGGGACTCACGGTGGTTCCCATCGTCCGCCGGGTGCCACCGCGCGTAGTTGTACCCATCGCCTTGCTGCTATCCGCCGCAGCGTACGCCTTCGTGGCGGTCACCGGTCAGGGTGGGTCGGCCGCCATCTTGTTGTTCGCGTTCATGCTGCTTGGTGTGGGTGTCGGTGCATCCGAGACGGTGTCCAACGACCTGATCCTCGCAACGGTGCCCGCAGAAAAGGCCGGGGCGGCGTCAGCAGTATCCGAAACCGCCTACGAGGTTGGTTCGGTATTCGGCACGGCCCTGCTGGGTAGCGTGCTGCTCGCGTCCTACCAGCGCAACCTGGTCCTTCCGGAGGGCTTGAGCCCGGATCAGGTGACCACCGCGACCGAAACACTGGGCGGCGCGGTGAATGTGGCCGCCGCGCTACCGGCCGACGGCGGCAGTCGGCTGCTCGAGTCGGCTTTCCACGCCTTCGACAGCGGAGTGGTGCTCACCTCAAGTATTGGGGCAGCGCTCATGCTGTTCGCAGCCGCGTTGGCCCTGTGGAGCCTGCGGCGCGCTTAAGAAACCGCGGGCGTACG
>NZ_ASZW01000027.1:0-7703 GCF_000468215.1 Arthrobacter sp. CAL618
CCCGGCAGATTCGCTCCCGGCAACCCTAGGCCGAAGGGGTGATGCCACCGGAGCAGGCAGCGCCCGGCTCAAGGGTCTGCTCGCCCTGAATGTACCGCTCCAGGAAGACCGCGAGACGGTCGTCGTCGGCCGTGTCAACGCCGAGCTGTAGGCCCCAGGCACTCGCGGCGATGGGCGACTCCTGATCGGCGTAAGGGCTGAGCAGGACGTACCCACTGGACCCCACGAGGTCGGTCAGGGCATCAATTTCGTCCTGAGGCAGATCGGGCTGATAGGTGATCCATACTGCACCGTGCTCCATCGAGTGGACGGTGTTCTCGTTGGGAAGCTCCGAGGTGTAGACGCCGCAGTTGGTCCAGACGGCGTTGTGATCTCCGCCCACGGGTGGAGACTGCTCGTACTCAACAGGGGCGTCGACGTGGTTGTTCGTCAGGCCATCAAATTCCTGCAGGCCTTCGATGGGCTGACTGGCGAGCGCTTCGATGCGCTGGTTCTCCTGCACCTGACCCACAATCACAATGGTCACCGCGACAATGATCGCCACGACCACCGCGCCGATGCCACCAAGGATCAGAGTGGTGCGCTTGCGGTCGCTGGCGCGCTGCTTGGACTGGATGGCAGCCAACCGCGCCTGGCGGTCGGCATTGTCCTGGGCTCGCTTCTTGTTCAACGCGTAAATCCTTTTTCCTTGAGTGTGTTTGAAACAAATGTACCGTCGGTGCCGCTAGAGCTTGTCCAGCATGTCTTCCATTGCAGTAATTTCGGCGACCTGGGCTACAGCCATCTTCTCGGCAGCACCCTTCACCCGGGGCTCCTGGGCAAGTTCCGCGCCTGCCTGCGCCATCTCGGCGCCTGCCTCATGGTGGGTGATCATCAGCGTCAGGAAAATCCGCTCTGCCTCGACTCCCGAAGCATCAGCAAGTTCCTGCAGCTGCTCGGCGGTAGCCATCCCAGGCATCAGACCGTTCGGCTCCAACATGCTTCCACCGGTGTGATGATCCATTGACCCTGCCATCCAGGCCATATTGGGCGCGGAGGAACTTTGGGGCAGCCCCCACTCTTCCAGCCAGGCATACATCTGACCGATCTGGTGCTGCTGCGTCATCGCAATGTCATACGCAATGGTGCGCACCACCTCGTCATCGGTCCGGTCTCGCACCAACCGCGACATCTCGACCGCCTGGGTGTGATGAATCTGCATGTCGCGGGCAAAACCAGCATCGGCGCTGGTGCCGGACGGATGGTCGGTGCCCGTACCGATCCGGCCAGCAACAAAAGCAAGGACAAATAGCGAGACCAGCAGCGCTCCGGCCAGAACAATGAGCAGGCGCTTCTGCCACGTCTCGAGGTGCAGGGTCATCTATCTTTTTTCCTTGTTTTCCAGGTGCTGGCGGTGGTTCCTTCTTCTCTAACGTATTGCATCAGGCTCGACGTTCCCTGAACGAACATGAAGATACCCCCCTAGGGTACTTGAAATATACCGGTAGGGGGTATATGTTCGATGAAGAACGAGGAGGACCAATGAGTGACACCACCATCGAACACGGCTATACAGCGGACAAGGACGCCTATCTTCGGCGCCTGAGGCGGATCGAGGGCCAGGTCCGCGGGATCGCCCGGATGATCGAGGAAGACAAGTACTGCATTGACGTCCTCACCCAGGTGTCGGCGATCAACAAGGCCCTCCATGCGGTCAGCATGGGGCTCCTTGAGGAGCATATTGCCCATTGCGTGGTGGGCGCCGCCAACGAGTCCCAACTCACGGGGAACCCCGAAATTGTCCAGGAAAAAGTCCAGGAAGCCTCGGCAGCGATCAGTCGCCTGCTGAGGTAGCAAACCCCCAACACCCAAGGAGTACACCCATGAGCACCACCACCGTCAGCATTTCAGGCATGACCTGCGGCCACTGCGTTGATTCGGTCAGCGAAGAAATCAGCGCCCTCGACGGCGTCCAGAGCGTCACCGTCGACCTCAACAAGGGTGGCGTCTCCACCGCCACCGTGACCTCCGACGGCGACCTCGACCCCGACCAGATCGGCGAAGCGGTAGCCGAAGCCGGCTACCTCGTTGTCGCCAACGACGCCTAGGCGCAACAGCGCCTAACTCCAGCAGTTCGACTTACTAGCATCACCAAGGACCCCCATGAGCACCGATCAGCTGTCCACCTCTCCACCGACCAGGATTGTCGAACTCGATATCCAGGGCATGACCTGCGCGTCCTGTGTGGGACGGGTGGAGCGCAAACTCGGGAAGCTTGAAGGAGTCCAGGCGAGTGTGAATCTGCCGCTGGAGTCCGCCACCGTCACAGTCCCCGAGAACATATCGGATCAGGACATCGTGGACACGGTCCATGCGACCGGGTACACCGCCCAACTGAAGCGGCCGGCCCACAGCTCCCCTGGCGACCCAGCACTGGACGGCACGGACCCGGTGCACTCCGATCACGTGTCACACGGGGGGACCGCCGCGCAATTGCGGCCGCGGCTAATTGTTGCGGCGCTGCTCACGGTGCCGGTCGCCGTCATTTCCATGGTGCCCGCGGCGCAGTTCCCCCACTGGGGGTGGCTGGTTTTCGCTCTCACCCTGCCCGTGGTCACCTGGTCTGCCTGGTCATTCCACCGGGCGGCCGCCATCAACGCCCGCCATCTCTCTTCCACAATGGACACCCTGGTCTCGATCGGCGTCACGGCCGCGTTCCTCTTCTCGGCCTGGCAGCTCCTGGCCGACCCCTCGATCACCGAACACGCCGGTATGGCCATGAGTGATCACGCCCTGTACTTCGAGGTGGCGGCCGTCGTCGTCACTTTCCTGCTGCTGGGCCGCTACCTGGAAGCGAACGCCAAGCAGCGCGCAGGGGAGGCACTCAAAGCGCTCCTCAGCCTCGGAGCCAAGGAGGCGACAGTGCTCCGCGATCAGGATGGGCGTCGCGTGGAGGTCAAAGTGCCCGCCGACTCCCTCGTGCACGGCGACCAGTTCGTTGTGCGGCCCGGAGAGAAAATCGCCACCGACGGCGTCGTGATCGATGGGGCGAGTGCTGTTGACACCTCGCTGATCACGGGCGAGTCAATGCCGGTGGATGTCGGTGTTGACGACGTCGTCACCGGCGCCACCATCAACACTTCGGGACGCCTGATTATCCGGGCCACCCGGGTAGGCAGCGAAACCACCCTCGCCCAAATGGGACGGCTGGTCAGCCAGGCGCAAAGCGGCAAGGCACCGATTGCCCGCCTGGCGGACCGGATCAGCGCCGTATTCGTGCCGATTGTGTTGGTTATTGCCGTCCTGACCTTTGTCGGGTGGATGGTCCTTACCGGCGACCTTCAATCGGCTTTCACTGCCGCGGTCGCCGTCCTTGTGATCGCCTGCCCGTGTGCGCTGGGCCTGGCCACGCCGACGGCCCTGCTGACCGGTTCGGGTCGCGGCGCCCAGCTGGGCATCCTGATTCGCGGCCCTCAGGTCCTGGAAGACACCCGGACCGTCGACACCATCGTGCTGGACAAGACCGGCACCGTCACCACGGGCAAACTGGCCGTGACCGACGTCGTCGTGCTTGGGGCACTCGACCGCACGCGTGTCCTGGCACTGGCTGGCGCCGTCGAGGCGGCCAGCGAGCACCCGATTGCCCAGGCGATCGCGGCTGCTGCCCCTGGGCATCCTTCGGTGACGGGGTTCAGCAGTTCAGCGGGCGGCGGGGTCCGGGGCACCGTCGACGACGGCGGACGGGAGGTCACGGTGGTTGCTGGGCGCTCGGGCTGGTTGGAGGAGAACGGCGTCGTCATCAGCGGGGAGCATCTGGCCGAACTGCAGGACCAGCAGGATGCAGGTTCCACCGCCATCTGGGTGGCAGTGGACGGCCGCGTCGCCGGGCTGGTGTCCCTGAAGGATACGGTCAAGGAATCGTCGGCGGCCGCCATCACACGGCTCAAGGAACTGGGTCTCCGGCCCATCCTGCTGACCGGCGATAACGCTGCAGTTGCCCGGAGGGTGGCCGAGCAGGTCGGCATTGCCCCCGACGACGTCCTCGCCGGAATACTGCCCGAGGGGAAGGTCCAGGCGATCCAGAAACTTCAGGCCGAGGGGGCCACGGTGGCCATGGCCGGCGACGGAGTCAACGACGCCGCAGCGCTGGCCCAGGCCGATCTTGGCATCGCGATGGGCTCCGGCACTGACGTGGCTATCGAGGCAGCCGACCTGACCGTGATGGGGAACAGCCTGGAGCAGGTGGCCCAGGCCATCGAGCTCTCACGGATCACCCTGCGCACCATCAAGACCAACCTGTTCTGGGCCTTCTTCTACAACACCATTGGAATCCCGGTGGCGGCCCTCGGCTTCCTCAACCCCATGGTCGCCGGCGCGGCGATGGCCGCGAGTTCGGTGCTGGTAGTGGCCAACTCGCTCCGGCTGCGCAGGTTCGGCAAGTAACGGTCGGCGGGGATGGTTCTAGGGCAGCGGAACAGGTTCGACGTCGTTCGCCCGCTCCAGGGGCTGGATCCCATCAGCTGGCGTGCGTAGCTCATCGACGCGAACCATCACCACTCCGCCGATAATCAGCAGACCGCCCAGCAGCTGGATGGGTCCCGGCAGCTCACCGAGCATCAGCCAGGACGCGAGCACCGCAAACATCACCTCGGTGAGCCCCACAAAGGAAGCCACCTTCGAGCCGAGCTGACGGGCGGCAAGGATCCCGGTGAAGTAGGACACCACGGTCGAGATCAGGACCAGGCCGAGGACGGGGACCAGCCAGCTCGTCTCCCAACCAGCCAGTGTCACATCCCGAAATTCAAAGGTGAACGGCATGATGCCCACCAGCCCCATGACCCCGATCGCCACGGCGCCCACCACCATGCCGCCCCCTGCCATCACCAGCGGCGGCAGGCCGTCGTCGGCCTTGGCTGACATGAGGAAGAAGACCGCCAGGCAGACCGCCGCCGCAAGCCCGTAAATGACTCCAATCGGGTCCAGCCGCTCGTCCGAGGTGAGATCCAGCACCAGGAGCAAACCCAGCATCGCCGTCACCGAACCAGCGGCGGTGAGGCGGCGTGGTGCCCGGCGGCTTCGCGCCCACAGCCATCCGACAATCAGTATCGGCGCCAGATATTCCAGCAACAGGGATACGCCCACTGACATCCGCTGCACAGCGTTGAAGTAGAAGAACTGGCAGAGCGCGATGGCAGTGACACCGTAGATGATGAGGGTCAGTGCACTGCCGCGAAGTGCGGTCCAGCGCCCGCGGAGCGCAAACAGGACCGGAATCAGCAAGACCAGGGCGGCACCACCAATGCGCACACCGACGGCAGCTCCGGGGCTCCAGCCGATTTCCAGCAGCGATTTGGCAAACGGCCCGGACACGCCGAATGCCGCCGCCGAGATGACCGCCCACCACAGACCCGCCGCTGCGCCGTTTTTCATGCTGAACCTCATTAGTGTCATGACCAAAAGTTGATTATGGTAGTGACAGTAGACCCCAACAATGTCAGGAGTCAATGTGACCTTTGCTAATGACACAGAGGTTGCGTTGATCTCTGCGGCAGCGCTCATCAACACGGGCAAGGAGGAACCCGACCAACTGACAACACTGGCGGACCTCGACCGATTCCTGGCGGAACAGGACTTCTCCGGCTCGCGCGCCCATACTGCCAACGAGTTGGCTGCGGTGGTGCAGCTCAGGGCAGAGCTGGAGGAGGTATGGACGTCAACGGAGGACGACGCCGTCGCGCACGTCAACCGGATGTTGAGCGACGCCCGCGCCCTTCCCCAACTGGTACGTCATGATCACTGGGACTGGCACCTGCATGCCACCGGGCCCGAGGCTCCGCTGGAGGACCGAATGGCAACCGAAGCGGCGATGGCGCTGGTCGATGTCATCAGGACCCATGAAATGGAGCGGCTGCGGATCTGCGCGGCCGACGACTGCAGCGCCGTGGTGCTGGACCTGGGCCGGAACCGCTCGAAACGGTACTGCGACACCGGAAATTGCGCGAATCGCGCCCACGTCAAGGCCTACCGGGCCCGAAAATCGGCTACGGGGTAACCCCTCGGGGCCAGAAAAGTCCCGCACCCGCATACCAGTGGTTGCCCAACAGCGCACCTGCAGTGCCACCACTTTTCTGGACCTGGGCCTGCAGTGCCACCACTTTTCTGGACCTGGGCCGGAACGACGGGCCAGCGGGCAGGGTCAGCGAGGGCTGTCCGGGCCGCCGCGCGGCGTCCCTTTGATGTTTCCGTCCTTATCGAGGTTGCCTGCGCCGCCCTGGATTTTCGACGATGACCGATTGATGCCGGTTCCCTTGCCCAGGTGATCAGCGTTGGGCTTCTCCGTCATCAGGAGCAGCGCACAGACCACCAGCGCCGCAATGAACGCGATACCGGCAGCGGTGAGGCCGATATCAACCCTGAGTTCCCTCGTTCCACCACCGGTGGAGACAACCATCGCGACGATACCGGCCACCGCCCCGAGGACAGCAGAGAAGATGAGAGGGCCTTTGACACCCTTGACCGATTTGGACACTGTTACTCCTTGAGAAATTGCCGCCGCACATTCTTCTACGAAGGGTAGAAAGACTGCCGTGTCTAGTTTACGCGGTTGACGGGGACGCCTTATCCGCGTGACGTACATCATGCCGGAAGCCGAACGACGCGATCGCCAGAACAACGGCGATGATGATCGCCCCGCCTCCCGTGACGCCGAGCAGCGCGTGCGCCCCAGCGTCCTGGAAAAACGGAAGCAACAATCCCGAGGTCATCCCCACTGCACCGACCACGATGAGATCTTTCCCAACGACGTTGAAGCGGCGTTGGCGGATTCCCACAAACAGGTCAACAGCCCCGGAAATCACCAGAACGAGCGCAACAACCTGGGCGAACATCGCATCGGTATGAATCCACAGGTTGAGCACGCCCCCCACCAGGAGGAACCCCGGCCCGATCCCGGCCACCCACCGGTCGCCGCTGGTCTTCACCCCGGCAGCCCGCTCCAACCAGGCCGCCAAAACTGCGAGCGCCAACAGGTACAGTCCACCGGCCACTGACGCGACATGAACCGATGGTTGAACCCAGAAAATCGTCAGGGCCCCGAAGGCCGCGGACACAATCGCGCGAAAGAGCAGCGGCCGCCAGACCGCCGCCGCTTGATCGAGCGGAGTGCGTGGCGGTTGGACCGTCGCATCCTGGGGTGCGGCACCCATTGCGTAGACCTCCGATAGACACAGGGCTGATCACTTCAGTCCAGAAGTCCTAGTTTATCCCCGAGTGGACCCCGTGAAGTCTGTCGGGGACCCATGCCTAGTGGGCGCCGGTTACCATCCAACGGTCGTTGCGGACCCGCCAGGCCAGGGTCAGGCCACGAGCAGCCATGTAGCCCACACCGAACGCCACCCACAGCCAGACGATACCGGCGGGTCCGGTCAATTCGGCGTTGAAGACCCAGATCAGCAGCGGCAGGTAGAGCAAAAGATTGACGACGCCGGCGATCGCCAGATACTTCGCGTCTCCGGCTCCGATCAGCACCCCGTCAAGCACAAACACCAGCCCACAGATGGGTTGTGACGCGGCGAGGACAAAGAGCCCCGCCGCGAGCGCCGACTGGACTGACTCGTCAGTGGTGAAGATCCACCCGACAAACGGCGCAGCCACCGCAAGGAGCGCACCGGTAATGACCCCAAATCCCAACCCCCAGCCGATCATTCTGCGGGTCAACGCGTGCG
>NZ_ASZW01000027.1:7711-13973 GCF_000468215.1 Arthrobacter sp. CAL618
GGCTTGTCGCCGGCACCCAGTTCCTTGCCGATCAGGGCCTGCGCAGCGATGGCGATCGCATCGAGGGCAAACGCAAGGAAGATGAAGATGGTCATCACTAGCTGATGTGCGGCGAGGGAAACCGACCCCTGCGCCGTCGCGACGTAGACCGTGGCGAGGATTGCGGCCCGCAGGCTCATGGTGCGCAACATGAGCCACGAGCCGACCCGCGCCGTCGCCCGTAGTCCAAGCCAGGACAGGCGCAGCGGGACCCGGTTCTTTCGGGACAGCCGGTAGACGATGGTCAGGTACACGGCGGCCATCCCCCACTGCGTGATGCTGGTCCCGAGCGCCGACCCGGCCACCGAGAGCCCCAGCCCGTACACCAGGAGGAAATTGAGGCCGATATTCACCGTGAAACCGATGCCCGCCACCAGCAGCGGCGTTTTGGTGTCCTGCAGGCCGCGGAGCACGCCGGTTGCCGCGAGCACCACCAGCATCGCGGTCAGGCCAGGCATCGAATACCGCAGGTAGTCGACGGCGAAGTCATGCACCTGCCCCTCGGCGCCCATCAGAGAGGACAGTCCGGGCGCCAGCACCCAGCCCGCGGTGGACAACACCATGCCCAGCACCAGTGCCAGGCCAATCCCGTCCCGGCCCGCTGCCACCGCATCCTGCATCCGCCCCGCGCCCAGGAACCGTGCGACGGCGGGCGTGGTCGAGTAGGCGAGGAAGACCATCAGCCCGACCGCGGTGTGCAGCACGGTGGACGCCAGCCCAACGCCCGCAAGTTCGTCGACACCCAGGTGCCCCACAATGGCTGAATCGGCCAACAGGAACAACGGCTCCGCGATCAGCGCGCCCAACGCCGGCACGGCAAGGTGAAGGATCCGGCGGCTCAGCTCGCGGGTGTCAGGCAGTGCGGTGGTCACAGTGCCACCTTAATGCCTTGCTCCGAACCGTCTCCTACCCGAGTGGAAGCGGTCAAGGGACGCTGGTCGGCTAGGCTTAATGCCGGGGCACGACGGCGCACAGGAGAGTTCAATGCAAAAACAGGTCTGGTTCTTCATCGGCGGTCTGGTGGCCTTCTTCCTGAGCACTCTCTTCATCCCGCAGGGCATCTCCGATTTCGCCAGGGCCGCTGCGCTCAATGAGGCGGTGCCCGCAGGTGCCGGGCTGAACCTCGGGATCGGTGCGCTCCTGATCGCGATAGCGATCGCCTCTCTTGCGACCGGCTATGTCGTCCGCCGCAAACACCACTCCAGCCTCGACCAGGACTAGATCCCCTTCTCCACCATTTCCAGCAGGCGCCCCGCGGCACTCAACCGCTGATCGGCGTCCAACCCGCGCAGCGGGCCGTCGATCACCAGCATGGCCAGCCCATGCACCGCCGACCAGGCAACAAATTCCGCACCCGGACGCCGGTCAACCGGCAACACCCCGGCGTCAACGAGCGCATCCAGGGCGTCGGACAGCAGCTGGAACGGGGTCCTGCCGTGCGGCCCGGCAGAGTCTTCAATCGCAGCGTCCCGCAGGTCAATATGGTTGGCGAATGCGGTTCTGAACAACCCCGGCTCGGTTTGGGCGAAACGCAGGTACCCGGCCCCGACCGCGCGTAGTTTCGCGCGCGCGAGCCCGACATTGCCGAGACGAGCGCCGTCGTCGTCGTCGATCGCTGACTGCTCCTCCTCCATAGCTGCCGCCAGTCTCGACTGTGCGGCAAGGGATACAGCCCACAACAGCGCTCTCTTGTCAGCAAAGTGCCGATAGGCGGCGTTCGGGGTCACACCGGCGCGGCGGGTCACCTCACGAAGGACGACGGCGTCGGGTCCACCCTCACGCGCCAGCTCGGTTCCCGCTGCGATCAGCGCCCGCCGCAAGTCACCGTGCCGGTACGTGGTGCGCGGATTCGACTGCTGGGTCACAGGCCCTCAACCTAACTTCGGACAACTAAAAGTAAACAGTGTCAACAATTGTGTCACGAGGCATCAGCCGTCCTGCAACGAAACCCCGGAGGAAGATCAGGGCCGCAGCTCGTTCAGCAGATTGGCGCGAGCGGCTTCCAGCCACAGTCGTTGCGCCGGGACGGTGCGGAACAATCGGTCCATGGCGAGGAGCCGCCGCACGACGTCGCTGCGGCCGACAGTGAAGTCGTGATCCGACACGTGGGCATATTCCTGGCGTACCGCCGCGACATACTGCCCGTATTGGTGCTCCGGCCTCCCCAGGACGGCCAGATCCGCGTCGCACAGCAGCTCGCCGGCGCGGTCGCCGGGTATCGGGTCGTGTGACGCGGTCAGGTGCACCAGTCTGGCCACCTCCGCCACCTCAGCTGCCGGCACTATCTCTGACAGCCAATCCTGGGCCAAGGCAGCAGACGCTCGCTCGTCCGCTCCGGCGACGCCCTCGTAGACGGCATCGTGAAACCACGCGCCAAGCCGGACCCGGCGGCGCAGGTGCTCGTCGTCGGACGGCAGGAAAATCACATCGAGCGCCTCCAGCACCTCGAGGAGATGGGAGGGTGTGTGGTAGCGGCGATGCGCCTCGGACCATCGGCCCAGCAGGCTCTCACCCAACTGTGGAGCCTGCGGCGCCACCGCACCCCACCGCACCAGCAGGGCACGCCGTAACCTCGGCGCGCGCTGCCGGGCCGGGATGCGCAAACCACTGGAGATCAGGATCCGGGTCAGGGTTCCGCAATCCACCTCCCTCGCCCCCAAGGCCACGAGTGTGCGGTAGCGGCGGGCCGGAACATCGTAGTGATCGCCGTCGAAGGCCCGTTCGGCAATCCCGGCGACGGCAGCAAAAGCGTGAAGCTCGGCGACGGAGGTATCCGAGATCAGGTGGGAAAATTCGGTCCCGTGGGCTGGCCATAGCGGGGGGTCTATGAAGATGGCCATTGCTCCAGCTTACCGGGGGCAGCGCGGGCCACTCAGAAAGTGACACCACTTATCCCTTGACGTGACACCACTGTGGTGTCACGATGGTGAGATGGAACTAGGGCAGTACATCCGTGACCTGCAACGCCAGTTGGTGGACGCCTCCGAGACCGGCGCCGACGACACCCGGGCAATCGCCGAACGGCTTGCCGCCGGGCTGGATGCTGCAACCCGGATCGTCCTGCTCGATGTCCTGTCGGCGGCAGCCGGCGAAATTACCCGGGACCTGGCACCTGGGTCCGTGGACCTCCGACTCAGGGGCCGGGAGGTCGAGTTTGTGGTCTCCCTGCCCGCAGTGGAGACGGAAGCGGACGGACCGAGCTCTGTGGCTGTTGACCATGAGGATGCGAGCACCACCCGGACCACACTCCGTCTTCCCGACGCGCTGAAGGCGCGGGTGGATGATGCGGCGGCGGCCGACGGTCTATCAGTCAACACCTGGTTGGTCCGGGCGGTAGCGGCCGCGCTCCAGCCCAAGCAACGACGCTCAGCGCAGCGTGCCCTGCGCACCGGCGACAACTTCGCGGGCTGGGCGCGCTAACCCGTCCGCCTGACAACTCCATTAACCACGCGAGCCCGCGGGGTAATACACACACGCCTACCAAGGGGAGTACTTCAGCATGCCTACCTACACCACCCCCAGTGCCATCGACCTCGCCATCAATCTGCAGGTCGGTGCGATCGACGTCATTGCCAGCGACCGGCCCGACACGGTGGTCACCGTTTCGGCCACCAACCCGGACCGGGCGGTCGACCGCCGGGGCGCCGAAGCGACAACCGTCGATTTCGACGGGCAACGGCTCACTATCTCCGGCCCAAAGCCCCGCTTCAGCGTGATTGGCCCCACCGAATCGGTGGACCTGCTCATCGAGCTGCCAGCCGATTCGCGGCTCACCGTCAAAATCGCTGTCGGCGGTGTGCGCACCATCGGCCGCCTGGGCGCCACCCGGATCAAGAGCTCGATGGGCCCCGTGGAAGTGGACGCCGCCACGGGCGACCTGTGGTTGCGGGTCGGCCACGGCAACGCGACAGTCGGCTCGGTCGGAGGTGGTGCCGAGGTGACTGCCGACCACGGTCAAATACGGGTCGGCGCCATCACCGGCGACGCCATCCTCAAGGCCTCCCATGGCGCCATTTCAGTGGAGGAAGCCGCGGGTGAACTTGAGGCGAAGCTCTCCTACGGCGACCTCCATATCGCCCGGGCGCTGGCATCCGTCACGGCCAAGACAGCCTACGGCAGCATCACCCTCCCCGACGTC
Organism: Arthrobacter sp. CAL618; assembly: GCF_000468215.1. Classification (NCBI taxonomy): domain Bacteria; kingdom Bacillati; phylum Actinomycetota; class Actinomycetes; order Micrococcales; family Micrococcaceae; genus Arthrobacter; species Arthrobacter sp. CAL618. The sequence continues at coordinate 11,889 of NZ_ASZW01000027.1, forward strand.
TCAAACGGCAGCATCGCCGTCGAGAGCGGGTTCGGCCAGATCAGCATCGGGGTGCGGCGCGGCGTCGCCGCCTGGCTCGACCTGGCGTCAAAGCTTGGCCAGATCCGCAATGAGCTCACCGGCGATCAGGCTCCAGCGCCATCAGAGCAGTCAGTAGCCGTCCGGGCACGCACCCATGGCGGCAGCATTTCCATCAACCGCGCCCCGTAGGTGGGCGCGCTCATCGAGAACACAGAATCCAGGAACCAGACATGGGAACTTCAGCAATCAGCGTTGAGGGGCTGCGGAAATCGTACGGGAACAAGGTGGTGCTCGACGACGTCCACCTCCACGTCAGTGCGGGAACCGTTACAGCCCTACTCGGCCAGAATGGCGCGGGTAAAACGACAACGATCCATATCCTGTCTACTCTCATCCGGGCTGACGCCGGCACCGCGGCGGTCGCAGGATGCGACGTCGTTAGCTGCAGTGGTTTGCCCAGTATCAGCCGTTTACCCCCTTCATCGAAGCTATCCGCGGGTTGCTGCTTGGCAACCCACTGGACTGGAACCTTGGCTTGTCGCTCGGGTGGTGCGCCGTCATCATCGCCGTCGGCTACGCCTGGTCGATGGCAATCTACGAACGGAAGTCGGTGCGCTGACCCAAGCCTGCCACGTCGCCGACGACGCCGCGGCGTCCGATCGACCTATGTACAGGACACCGCGCCTATGCCATTGTTTACAGTGTTCACATCAGTTACCCACTGAACCGAGGACCCCATGACAACAACTCTCCTGGCCATCGGCACGAAGAAGGGCCTCTGGCTTGCGACCAGCACCGACCGGCTGACCTGGACGCTCTCCGACCCACACTTTTTGATGCAGGAGGTGGCGAGCGTGGGCATCGATACCCGTGAGGGCCGAACCCGGATCATGGCGGGCGTGCTGTCCTACCACTGGGGCCCGACGGTGGTCTACTCCGACGATCTCGGCGCCACCTGGTCTGAACCCGAACACGGTGCTATCAAGTTCGCGGCGGACGACGACGCTGCCGTCGAACGGATCTGGCAGCTCCATCCCGATTCCGCCGACCGCCCGGGAGTGGTTTGGGCCGGTTGTCAGCCCATCTCGGTGTGGAAGTCGACCGACTACGGCGAGCACTTCGAACTGAATCGCGGCTTATGGGATCACCCTCACCGCCCCGAATGGGGTGCCGGTTTCGGTGGCGCCGCAGCGCACTCAGTGGCTCCGAGCCCGGTCGACGACACAGTCCACGTGGCGATGAGCACTGGCGGGGTGTATCGCTCCGACGACGGTGGAACGTCCTGGACGCCGCGGAACAAGGGCATTTCGGCGTACTTCATGCCCGACCCCAACCCCGAATTCGGTCAGTGCGTGCACAAGATAGCCCGCGACGCGGTGGAGCCCACGAGACTGTATGCGCAGAACCACCACGGGGTCTATCGGTCGGACGACAGCGCCGAAACCTGGGAATCAATTGCCGAGGGCCTGCCCGCGGATTTCGGATTTGTGATGCTCGCGCATCCGCATCGTGCTGGAACGGCGTGGGTGATCCCACTGAAGGCCGACGGCGAACGCATCCCGCCAGCTGCCAGGCTCGCAGTGCACCGCACCTACGACGCCGGATCCTCCTGGACGCGGCTGGACCAGGGGTTACCGGAGAAGGAATATAACGCGGTGCTGCGGGACGCCGCCGGCGTGGACGCGCTGGACCCGGTGGGTGTGTACTTCGGCACCCGGGGCGGCACCGTGTACGCGAGCGCCGACGAGGGCGCAACGTTCACCGAAGTGGTCTCCCACCTGCCCGACGTCCTGTGTGTCCGCGCCTCAGCTGTCGTCGGCTCCTAGGGTGGGCGCCACCTCGGGCGGTGTGACGGTCCTGATTCCGACCCTCTTGCGGCCCTTGATCGGCGACCGGTCATCGGTGCCTGTCGCCGCTGAATCGCCGGTCCCCCTCGCTCAGCTACTCGACACCCTGCACGAGGGTTATCCGGTGTTCGCCCGGCGTATTCGTGACGAGACGGGCGCCCTGCGCCGGTACGTCAACGTGTACGTCGATGGGGAGGACGTGCGGCGCCTGGCGGGG